>DATDNS010000037.1:0-2692 GCA_036518155.1 Bacteroidota bacterium | reverse complement strand
GGCATACTATGACGGTTGGCTGAAGACATATCGGGTCGAGACTTGGTATGGCACGAAGTTCTTTGCGTTTCCACCATTGTTCGGCCATCAATATGCCCAATGCTGGTTCGATTTCAGAGCCTTGGGTGACGATAAGAACCGGGAGTTCGGATGGACATACTTCGAAAACTCCCGTCGCGCGACGCTGGCAAATCGAAGGTATTGCATCGAGAACCCGAATCATTTCAAAGGATACAGCGACAGTTTGTGGGGATTGACTGCGTGCGATGGGCCGGACAAGCCTCCTGCAAAAGGATATTTCGCGCGAGGTGCGCCGAATCCTGAGATCGATGACGGAACAATTGCTCCAACCGCAGCAGGGGGATCGCTCCCTTTCACGCCGAAAGAATCGCTGCTCGCCTTGAAGACAATGTACAAGACTCTCTGCAGCGGGAACGATACGCGCTTGTGGGGACCTTACGGCATGCGGGATGCGTTCAACCTCGCCATGGATTGGGTGGATAGCGACTATCTCGGTATCGACCAGGGTCCGATGGTCATCATGATCGAGAATTTTCTGACGCAGAACGTGTGGAAGAGGTTTTCGAAAATCCCTGAGATTCAGCGCGGGTTAAAGGCAGCACGCTTTCAACCGTGGCGGAGTGACAATCCCGGCCACGAAGATTGACGGTAACAAGAGTTTGCCTAAAGGAGACATCCAGTGAAGAAATCAGCGAAGTTATTGGTTTGCCTGGTCATTGTTGCGTTGAGTACGCCAATGCTGAGCGATGCCCAGCCCCTTGCCACCATCTCGCCGGAGGACAGTACGTTTTTGCGAATGGTTCAAAATAAGGCGTTTCTGTTTTTCTGGAATGAAGCAAATGCCTCCAATGGTCTCATCAAGGACAGGAGTACAGTCTCCTCGGCCTCGAGTATTGCATCGGTGGGATTCGGGCTCGCAAGCATCTGTGTCGGAGTCGACAACGGGTGGGTGAGTCGTTCTGCAGCTGCAGACCGTGTCCGAACGACATTACTGACATTTTGGAATGGTCCTCAGGGGTACGCCACGACCGGAATGATTGGAGCATACGGATTCTTCTACCATTTCCTGAACATGAGCACAGCGGTGCGGGATGGAACGTGCGAACTTTCGACGATTGATACCGCACTCCTCCTTGCGGGGATTGTCTATTGCCAGCAATACTTTGACGGTGCAGGGTCGACGGAGTCGGATATCCGGGCGTATGCGGATTCCATTTACCGGCGTGCGAATTTTGAGACGACGAGAGATTTTGGGACAACGTTAAATATGGGCTGGCATCCGGAATCGGGCTGGCTGAATGCCTGGTGGGTGGGATACAATGAAGCGATGATTCTCTACATCCTGGCTCTCGGTTCCCCAACACATCCCGTGTCATCTGATCTTTGGTCGGGGTGGACATCAGGATACAACTTTGCGACCTACTACGGTCAAACCTATGTTGTGTTTCCACCCCTGTTCGGGCACCAGTACTCTCACTGCTATATCGATTTCCGGGGAATCCGGGATGCCAAGATGACGCAGTACGGAATCGACTATTTTGAGAATTCGAGACGGGCAACGCTGGCACAACAAGCATACTGCGCTGCCAATCCATCGTCGTTTCCGGCCTACAGCGACAGTATCTGGGGAATTACCGCATCGGATGACCCGTTTGGCTATTCGGCACGGGGGGCCCCGCCGGCGGAGTCGGACAACGGAACGCTCGTCCCGACCGCTCCGGGAGGGTCAATGCCGTTTGCACCGCAGGAGTGCCTGAAAGCACTGAAAACGATGTACGCCCAGTACTGCACCGGTGCTGTGACGAGCTTGTGGGGACCGTACGGATTCAGAGATGCGTTCAATCCCAAGTACAACTGGTTTGATTCTGACTACATCGGGATTGACCAGGGGCCTATCGTTCTGATGATCGAGAATTTCTTCACGCAGAACGTGTGGAATACCTTCATGAAGAGCCCGTACATCCAGACAGGTCTTCAGCGCGCAGGATTTACCAGGACCACCGGGTTTCAGGACCCGGTACCAATGCCAAACGAATATGAATTGAAGCAGAATTTTCCAAACCCGTTTAACCCAAGCACATCGATTGACTACAGACTTGCGCGTTCGGGGAGCGTCATGCTCGATGTCTACGATCAATTGGGACGCCGGATTGCAACGATTGACCGGGGTTGGAAGAGTGCCGGAGAACATTCAGCGATGTTCTACGCAGAGGCCCTTCCGTCGGGAGTGTATTATTACACGCTTCAGGCAAACACCCGCAGACTGACGAGATCGATGATACTGCTGAAATGACCGGAGTCCGTCGGCACAGGGTCAAACGCAGCCATATGACATTTTCCCTCCACGATTCTCCAGGACGAAGATGGGCGTAACCGCGACAAACGGCCTTTTCCAAAGGGACGGAAAACCCTTCTTCCTTGTTTCCGGAGAAATTCACTACTTCCGACTCAATCCCCGCCACTGGGAAAAGCATCTCCGCCTTTTGAAAGAATCGGGTGCGAACACTACATCAACATACGTTCCCTGGGATTGGCACGAACCCAGGGAAGGAGAGTGGGATTTTTCGGGTTCGACCCATCCTGCCCGGAATCTTCTGCGCTATATTGAGTTGTGCAAGAATGTCGGTCTCGACCTCATCATCAAACCGGGACCGTACATTCTTGCGGAGTA
>DATDNS010000036.1:0-4315 GCA_036518155.1 Bacteroidota bacterium | reverse complement strand
TCCATCGATTCGGTCCTCGATTTTTTGGGCAGCGAGCACGCCCATCTCGAACATCGGCTGGCGCATGGTCGTGAGACGTAGATGACTCGCCAGTTCGATATCGTCAAACCCGACCACCGCTATGTCGTCGGGGCAATGGAGACCCGATTCTTCGATCGCCCAGAGCGCACCCGATGCCTGGATGTCGCTGGAGACCAGAACCGCCGTGGGCCTGTCCGATCCGAGTTCAAGCAACTGTTTCATGAGATCATAGCCCGACTCACGCGTAAAGCCGTCGAGAATGGTTGAAGTTGAGGACTTCATGAGCCTGGGATCGATCTCGATTCCAGCTTCCGCCATGGCGCTGGTAAACCCTTCAAGCCGTTCTCTGACCGGTTGACTTCTCATGCTTGCACTCAGCATCGCAATGCGTTTGTGACCCAGCGAGATGAGATGCATCGCCGCCGTGTGGGCTCCCTTCACATTTTCAACATAGAGAGAATCAAGACCCTTACGGCGCGTATCCACCAGGACGACCGGAATCTTGAGACGCTCGTATTGTTCGGCGAATTTGTCCGGAACCGTCATCGAGAGAAAAAGCACTCCGTCCACTCTCATGCGCAGGGAATTCTTCTTGAGTAATTCCTCGACGTGATGCGGATCGTTGATGCCGTAGAGGATAAGGTCGTACTCCATTTCGCCGAGTTTGGACTGGACACCGCGCAACACTTCAATGAAAAAGTAGGTCGAAAAGAACGGGACGACTGCAAGAATCGAATTTGTTTTTTGCTTTGCGAGTCCTCTTGCATACGGATGGGGTTGCCAGTTCAGTTTGTTGGCAATGGTCAGGACCCGGGTGCGCGTGTCGAGTGACACATTCGGGTGGTTGTTGAGCACTCGTGAGACTGTACCTATCCCCACGCGGGCGGCCTTTGCTATGTCGTAGATTGTTGGTGGCAATCGAGAGATCCAGCGCAAATCGTTGGAAGGGCTTCCACAAATTCGGACTTTTGCTCCTGAGAGTCAAGCAAAAAAGAGAAACCTCTTCCAAAATCTGAGAAGAACGAACTTCTTCCCGAACCGACTTTTCTTAGGAATCCTTAAGGAAAATCCATCTGTCAAATCCCCCTCACGCCGACTAACAATTCAAACCGTTCCAATTGTTTAACAATAGTTTCAGGACAAAACAATCACTTCTGGTGCACTCAGTAAACAATACAGCACCTAGCAACTTCTGACACAGAAAGCGAGTATTAGCCCGGCAGATATCAATTCTACGACTGTCCATTGACTCAGATCCGAGATTATGTCAAAGATATTTTTAGATCAGTTCAGTGCTATCATTCGTCATAGGAAACAGCTGAAAAATGGTGCAATACCTGCTCCTTCGATCTTCTGAATGCATCATCTTCCTTCGGGAAACTATCAATTCCAGCTTCCTGTAGTCTCGACTCCAAACAATGTAGTCAACACTTTGCAGTGTATGAGCACATATCACCAAACACGAAGGCAAAACTGAATAATCCCTCAGCAAAAGACATCGACATTTACCAATCCCCTCCCTGCGCGAACGCAGTACATTCCCCAATGTAGGCTCGCATTTCACACCTAACCACCCTTTCAAATCTCAATTTCCGTCCGAAACCCGATAGTGCGTAAAATTCAATTTCCTTTGAGGTTTCACGCGACTACAAGCCATTTGCCCGAAAAAATTCGAGCCTGTCGCCACTATTTCAATCTCCTTTTCCAATTTTGGATGAGAATACACTGTTGAGGCAATGGCGAAAGGCATACGTGGCGGTAATGCAGAGGCTGGCTTTCGACTCTTGAACCCTTGGATCGCCTCAGAATCCGGATTCACCCATAATGTGACAGGAGGGTTAAACCCTCTTATTCCAATGTAGCTTCATTTCAAAGATCCCCAGTTTTGTTGACGTCGCACCCGAATGCTTTCTACACACCGAATCACTTTCAATTTGGCTTGTAGAGCCACACTATTTGACACACAAAACCAATTAACGAGGCAAATGCAAGAGGCGTTCATCAGTTCTTCTCTTATCGAATAGCTATCTCATCACTGTAGGATTTCGTAAGTTCAGCAATAGAAACATTCGTCACGAGCCGTATCGCTCACGATAATGAGCCGCAGCATTGCCAATATTTACTTCATGTTCCTCGTATGAAAAAGGGGGAAAGTAAAAATCCCCGTCCAGATTAGGCAATTGTGAGTTCATCATACGTTTCAGAGTATAGACAGGTGAGAAGCGCACGAATCACAGGGACATTTGTTATTCCAGTCTCCCGGTGAAGAAACAAGAAAGCGCTGACGGGGATATACCCGCCAGCGCTTTCTGGAAATCGCGCAGCTGAGGACGGCTTACTTCGTCTTCAGAATAGCTTCTTTTGCGGCCTTCGCAACACGGAATTTAACGACTGTCTTCGCAGGAATTTGAATTGTCTCGCCTGTCGCTGGATTGCGTCCCTGTCGTGCCTTTCTGTCGACCAGAACAAGCTTTCCAATTCCTGGGAGCGTGAAGGAATTCTTTGCCTCACGATAAGCCAATCCTGCAAACTCCTCGAGAATACCCACAGCCACTTTCTTTTTCAGGTCAAACTTGCTGGCCAAATGCGCAGCTATTTGACTCTTTGACATTGCTTTTCCCATAATATTCTCCCTCAGTATGTGTGGACAGTTGATTAATTAGGTGAAGATTTTGAAATCGCAGTTTCACCCTTGTTTTATAGGGCTTTCTTTAACGTTCACGAATTCCCCTGCAAATATAAGGGTTTTAGCGCTATTGTCAACAAAAAAATGAAAATTCCCTATTATTTTTCAGTGTCTTGAAGGAAGTAGCTCCGAAAAAATCTTCGCTCACATCCATAAGTCATTCAAATGTAATGACATATAAAAGAAGCCAATATTTCTGCACTCTTTTGTAATTCTAAGAGAAAGTCCATATATTCAGCGTTGAAAATTGGCCCCGATTGACCAGAATCAATATTCATCGGCATCATGGACGAATTTGAAAATAGAGTATCCCGCTTGATCGCTCTTGCATTAGAAGAAGACATCGGTGACGGTGATATTACAACAAACGCTGTGATTTCAACCGGGGACCTACTGACAGGCAGGGTTTTTGCGAAGCAGGACGGGCGTATTGCGGGCCTCAAGATCGTCGATATGCTCTACGCCCAATTCTTCAAAGACATTAGCATCGTCTTCAAATGCAAGGACGGAGAACGTGTGAAGAATGGTCAGAAAATCCTTGAGATATCAGGACCTGGTCGCGTGCTTCTTTCTACTGAGCGTCTTGTATTGAATATCCTTCAGCGAATGTCCGGCATTGCCACGAAAACAAATACCTTCGTCGAAAAGATTACGGGGACGAAGGCGGTAATTCTGGACACACGAAAGACTGCGCCAGGGTTGCGATTGCTCGACAAGATGGCTGTGCGACTTGGCGGAGGAACAAATCACCGGATGGGGCTGTTCGATTCATATCTGATCAAGGAAAATCATATCGAAGGAGCTGGTGGTCTCGCGGAGGCAGTGCGACGTGTGCGCGCTTCAAATGCAGCCGGGCGCAGCGTCGAAGTAGAAGTTCGCACAATTCCGGAATTACAGGAGGCACTCGCAGTACAAGTAGACATGATCCTCCTTGACAATATGTCGCGCGAAACGATGAAGAAAGCCGTTGAACTAACAGCCGGCCGCGTACCTCTTGAAGCGTCCGGAAATGTAACACTCGAAAACGTCCGTGAAGTGGCGGAAACAGGAGTGGATTTTATCTCGGTCGGCGCCCTGACACATTCTGTCCAGGCTCTGGATCTCAGTCTCATCATCGAAAGAACGTGATCGCGAAGGGGAATGGAAACAACCATCGATAGTACATCAACCGAACAGGTTTACGAAGAACTTTCAAGAAGACTCCGGGACGTCGTTCCTGATGCGGAGCTCCGATACAAAGCTGAGCTTGCAAGCCAGATCAACCTCCTGAAAGCCGAGCGCAATGCCGTGATCCTCGGACACAACTACATGGAACCCGCGCTCTATCATTCGATCACGGACATCCGCGGCGATTCTCTGGAGTTGAGCCGCGCTGTGACCAACATCGACAGCGCTATCATCGTCTTTTGCGGCGTCCGCTTCATGGCAGAGACGGCGAAAATCCTGAACCCCGGCAGAACCGTCCTCTTTCCCGGCCGCAAAGGCGGATGTTCTCTGGCGGATGGAATTACGGCGGAAGATGTTCGAAAACTCAAGAAGATGTTTCCGGGAGTCCCTGTCGTGTCCTACGTCAACACGCGTGCCGATGTCAAGGCGGAATCGGACATC
>DATDNS010000035.1:0-5562 GCA_036518155.1 Bacteroidota bacterium | reverse complement strand
GGAAGCACACGGCGGAACGGTAGTCGTGCGCAGCGCGACGGGGAAAGGAAGTACATTTACCGTTCGATTGCCAATCAAAGAGTGAAGTATTGAAATTCCTCATCATTGAAGGAGACTGTGCACGATGAAAAAGATCCTGATTGTGGAGGACGACAAAGCAATCGTACGGGGATTGACTGAAAATCTGAAAAAAGAAAACTTCGACGTCGATTCTGCAGGCGATGGGGAACGGGGATACGAAATGGCAAGAAGTGCAAAATACGATCTCGTCATTCTCGACCTTATGCTGCCGAAATTAGGGGGTCTGGACATATGCAAAAGACTTCGAACTGAGAAAGTCGAAGTGCCTGTTCTCATGTTGACGAGCAAAAAAGAAGAAGTCGACAAAGTGCTCGGCCTGGAACTGGGGGCAGACGATTACGTGACGAAGCCTTTCGGTATTCGTGAATTGATTGCGCGTGTCAATGCCTTGCTGAGGCGCCAATCGCCCATCGTGACTTCGTTGAATGAATGTACGTTCGGCGATGTCCACGTCGATTTCAAAAAACAGGAAGCAAAGAAGGGAAAGCGTGCAGTCGAAATGAGTGCAAAGGAGTTTGAGCTACTGAAATACTTTGCCGAGCGTGAGGGGGAGGTTCTCACGCGTGCGCAGCTGCTGGACGACGTTTGGGGATACGACGTCGCGCCGACAACCCGGACGGTGGACAATTACGTCCTTTCGCTGCGCAAGAAGGTTGAGGACAACCCGTCGAAACCGAAGCACTTCATCACGGTCCACACGGCGGGCTACAAGTTCGTTCGCTGACGAGATGCAAGGCATACGCCCCTGGCGGCCGGAGCGAACGTATGGGGATTCCTTCACGAGTATTTACCCTCCTCAGCCGCCAGCATCACCGGCAAACAGGAATCTTACGGGTCTTTGACAATTCTATGACAACTCTTCAACATTGAATGAGTACCTAGCATCACAAGACACCGGCACCATCTCATCGGAACCGGCAATTGGGTCATCATTCAAGGAAGACGTTGATCAGTGAGGGGGCATCAATTCACCCGGAAGTTTGAAGGAGGTCCCATGAAAACGTTCATGATCCGCACAAGTGTTGTTACGCTGATGTTGTCACTGTGCGTGGTTCTCGTGTTCGGTCAGGGCGTGACCGTCACGCTGCTCCACGTCAATGACACACACTCGCACCTCGATTCGTTCGGTCCAAAAGACAAGGACCTCAACGGAACAATTGGCGGTGTAGCAAAAGCCGCGACAATTATCGGCACGGTCCGGGCGACCGAACCGAACGTTGTGCTGCTTCACGCCGGAGACCTCTTCCACGGCGATTTCTTCTACAACAAGTACTTTGGCGTCCCGGAATTCGAGATCATGCAGCAGCTTGGGTTTGATGCCATGGCTGTGGGAAATCATGAATTCGAATTCGGGCCTGATGTGCTCTACGGGTCGCTCCTCGCGGCCTTCGGTTCGGCACCGGGATTTCCTTTGCTATCTGCCAACACGGATCTGACCGGTTATCCGAATCTCCAGCCGTATATCAAACCCTCCGTTGTCATCACCAGAGAGGGGTTAAAAATCGGCGTGTTTGGTATGACGATACCCGGACATCCGACGGAGCAACCTTCCCCTGCGGTCATTCTTCCCGACGTGATGACGATCGCTTATCAGACTGTGCAACGTCTCAGGGCAGTCGAGGGAGCGCAAGTTGTCATTTGTCTTTCGCACCTCGGAAGTCTGTATGACCAGGCGGTCGCTGCCAATATTCCGGGCATTGATGTCATTGTCGGTGGCCACGACCACTATGTTTTTGACCAACCGCTATCCATTCCAAACCCCGGAGGATCGTCAACGCTTGTCCTTCAGGCGGGAGCCAATTATGAGCATATCGGGAAGCTGAGCCTGCACGTTGAGAATGGAATCGTCACCGTCAACAACTATCAGATGGTGAACATCGATGCATCAGTCCCGAACGTGGCTGAGATTCAGACGGTGGTGGACTTCCTGAAACAAGGAATTGTCGACCAATATGGAGACGTCTATCATAGCGTCGTCGCAGTAGCCGCGACCGATTTGAGTCCGCACTATGACCCTGCGAGTCCAATGAGGGATTCTCCGCTCGGAAACCTGGTAACCGATGCGTGCAGGAGAAAGACCCGGACAGACATCGCAATTGCTGCACACGGGTTCATCAACGAAAAAATCTACCAGGGCCCGATCGTCGGCGCCGATATTTTCAGGCCTTTGTGCAATGGCTATGATCCTGCCACAGGGCTCGGGTTCAAGCTCGTGAAGATGAATCTTACCGGGATCGATATCGTCACGGGACTGGAGTCATCGCTTTCGTATCTCGGGATGGATGATGATTTCTTCCTCGATGTGTCCGGCATGCGATTCCGCTACGATGCCACACGTCCGGTGGGACAGCGCGTTGACATCAAATCGATCCACATCGAAGGCAAGAAATTCAACCCGATCGGTACGTACAGCGTGACAGTCAACGAAGGGATTGCAGCCCTTTTATCGCTGATGGGGATTACCCCGACCGGTCTTCAGGTTCTGCCCGACCTTGAATACAACGTGGTGAGCGATTACATCAGGCATTTGGAAACCATCGCTTATACTGCCCAGGGAAGGATTCGGGACAACAGCGTTCGCCCGATCGCCAATCAAAAGGGTCAGGAAGCGGACGTTACCGAGGAATTTGAGGAATCCAACGCTACCAGCATTCCGAAAGAATTTGCGCTGGGCCAGAATTACCCGAATCCCTTTAACCCGAGCACGACGTTTTCCGTCGACGTCCCGAGGGAATCGTTCGTTTCGTTGAAGATCTACAACCTGCTCGGTCAGGAAGTTGCGATGCTGGCGAACGGAACCGTGAAAGCCGGCACATATCAGTATCACTTCGACGCGTCCAGACTTTCGAGCGGGACGTATATCTATCAGCTTCGCTCGGGTGATGTTGTCCAGACAAAAAAGATGATTCTGACGAAGTAACGTGTCGGATCAGCGTGCCAGAACGAAAGAACATTCGGCGTGAAGGTTCGTGATGGCCAGGGGCCCCGGAAGTATAACCGATTCACGACCCCGGTTCACGAGCCTTCGCGTCGCAATTGCGGAGAGACTCCGTTCCGTGGAGCACGATAATTTCCACCATAGAGAAGGTGTTCAATGAACAAAGCTTTCGTACTCTGCTTATTCCTGTGCTGCGTGCCGCTGGGCAGGCTTCATGCTCAAGCCGACAGTGCCGCGGTTGAACGAATTGTTCTCAATGACGGATCCGAACTCGTCGGGAAGATTCTTCGCCAGGATGCGGATTCGGTCACATTCGTGACCACGTCGGGCATACACGTTATATTCCCGCGCAAGGCGATCAAAGAAATCCAGATGACGCAACGAGAAGGCTGGAGCACCGATCCGAATCAGACAAGGCTCTTTTTTGCTCCAACCGGGAGAAGTCTTCCCCAGGGAAAGGGTTATTTCTCGGCCTACGAGATCTTCTTTCCCATGCTTGCCGTGGGGGTCACGGATTTCCTGACGCTCGCGGGGGGCGTGACACTGATTCCCGGAGCAACCGAGCAGGCGGTCTATCTTGCCCCGAAACTTCGCGTCGCACACTCCGAACATATAGACCTCAGCGGAGGTGTTCTCTACATCAGTGTTTCCGGATACAGTGCCGGAATGGCGTACGGGGTTGCGACTATCGGTTCGTCCAAAGCTTCGTTCACCGGCGGGCTCGCGTGGGGATTTATCGAGGGTGATTTCTCCGGCACACCGACGATCGTCCTCGGAGCGGAGCTTCAGCTTTCGAATAGCGCCAAGTTTATTACCGAGAACTGGTTCCCGGCAAAAGCGAATATGGCGATCGTTTCATTCGGCATCAGGTTTTTTGGGGAAAGCATTGCCGGCGACTTCGGACTCATGCGGCCTACGAGCGCTTCAAGCGGCGGCTTCCCGTTCCTCCCGTGGATCGGTTTCGCATACAACTTCTGACGCAGCAGATTCTGTTTCGCACCGTCGGAAGCGATCCCGGATATCGTGTTGATTCGGATGGGGAAACGCAATAAACGCGGAAGCTCAAAACATCGATTCCCCAGGCGTGACAAATGATTACCCGCAAAGTACAACTCAAATCTCTACTCCTGATCCTCCTCGCAGCATCGCTTTGCCGAACTCAATCGCTCAAAATCGTTACGGTTAATCTGTGGACAGGCCTTGATTATCACGGAACCCTTGCAATCGGAGCGTATGAATCTCCCGAAGTGAGAGAGAAGAGGCTTTCCGCGGTGGAACAGATGCTGCTCTCTGTGCATCCGGACGTCGTTGCATTGCAGGAAGTCAACCCCGCGGCCCGGATTGCCCGGCGTTTTGCAGAGTCGTGTGACTATGATGTTGTGTACCAACGGGTAAACAGCGGGCTGAAGATCGGGTCGTTCGGAATCCCCTGGAATCTCAATGAAGGCGTTGCCATCCTTGCCCGCAAAGAGTTGATGCTTCAGTTCGTTGATGTCTGGTCGCTTTCTGATTCCCCTGGGATCATCGGCAACAGTTGTTCGCTTCACTCCGATGAACACGACATCGGTTTGGTCTGCACAATCAACGTTCGCGGCGTCCCGATCGTGCTGGTGAATGTCCACACGATTTCCGTCGTTCCTGTCGATGCCGAAAACAGCGCGAACCTTGGTCGGATCGTCGAGAGCGATCCCGAACTGTCGCTCCGCCGGGAGAAATTGTTCGCGGAGTACTCCCACCGCGCTGGGGATATCCGTCAGGAGTTGATCGAACTGTCGGACCATATCAGCACGGTCAAATTAGGAACTCCTTTGATCGTCCTTGGAGATTTCAACACTACGGTGAATTCCGTGGAGATGAAGGAATTCCTCAGAGCAACGAAACTGTTTGATGCAGCAGCATCGGCAGGTGAAGGCAATATCGTGACCTGGGATGCCGAGCGAAACACCAACACAAGATTTTCCCGCGCTTCGGTCGATGCGCGAGGTTCCCGATTGTCGCCGTTGGAACTTCTCAGTGCATCCTATGACGACCGATCACGTCGGATTGACCACGTGTTCTTGAGCCGGGCGTTCGAAGATAACGATGTGAAGAGCGTAAAAACCGTGCTCGACACTCCGCAGACGGGACTCTTTGCCTCGGATCATTACGGAATCCTTGCCGAGCTATCAATCGGCCGTCTTCTGTCTGTGCAACCGACGGTGTCGGATTCCGTGGAGCAGGTCGAAGGATCCACGGTAGAACCATTTCCCATACTTTCGTACGATACTGACGTGGGTTTCGGCTACGGCGCAAAATTGTTCCTGCTCAATTCCTTCGGACGGAATGAATCGTTCGACGCGGTGTTGTTCAACAGTACGAAGGGAGAACGGTGGTACCGATTTGTGTTCTCGCTTCCCGATTTTGAAGTCCGCCAGGGCAAGATCTATCCGATTGCCGTCGATCTCGCCGTGGATTATGACAAGTACCTGAAGAACAGTTTCTTCGGGGTCGGGAACGGATCGAAGTTCGAGGACAGAGAATATTACACGCGCGAACCTCTGGAG
>DATDNS010000034.1:0-3168 GCA_036518155.1 Bacteroidota bacterium | reverse complement strand
AACGGAGATTTACTGACGCCTTTTCCTCCTTCACGAATCGTCGCCAGCAACGTTGCCTCATCCATGCCTGCCATTGCCCGTGCATCGGTAAAATCACGCGGTTTCGGGTCCAGATTGAACGCATTGAACCCATCCCCTTTTCCGTGGTCGCCGTGACATACTGCACAATATTTCGTGTACAGAATCTTCCCCTGGCGCTGCTCATAGGAGAGAGTGCTTGTCATCTGGCCCATCGCATTCCGGCCGGTCAGAGTGTCTGCAGTCGAAACGGTGTCTCCAGTGGCGCCGGATTTCGCAGTATGTGATTTTTGTCCTCCGCATTGGACGAGGAGCATCGAACACAACACGAAGGGAATGAGTACTGCAGGCTTCGCTGTCATGGTCTGTGTCATTTCAATGTCATAAGATAGGCCGTCAGCGCTTCGGCTTCGTGGTCCGTCAACTTGTTGTCGGGTTCGATGGATCCTGGTTTATACGCCTCAGGATTCTTGAGCCAATGAAAAACCCACCCGGGCTCCAGGCGCGAGCCAACCTTGTCAAGAGGGGGACCGACGTAGCCGCCTTTTCCACCCACCTGATGACAGCTTTGGCATCCGTAACGCTCGAAGTACAAACCACGTCCTTCCCTCACCGTCGATGCGTCAGCCGCTATGGTTCGCTGAAGGCTATCCACCACAAACACCTTCTCCATGTAGTCCGTCAGCACGTTGATTTCCGCGTTCGAGAGAAAGAGATTTGGCATCCGCTCCGTAAGAATTGGTCGAAGCGAATACGGTACTTTGAAGTATCCTTTGATCCATTCCGGACGGGCCTGGCTCGCTTCCATTGATAAGTCGGTCGCGACAAGGCGACCGGTTCCGTTCATCACGTGACATCCCTGGCAGGCAAGGTCGTTGACAAGTTTTCCGAACTCCCCCTGAGGAACAAACTTTGTGGCAGTTCTCGGACGCACCATGTATTCCTCAGGAATCGGCTCGTTCGTATTGGCAAGGAGTGCAACGCTGACGGCGACCGCCTGGTCGTCCGTAAACCCGAAATTCGGCATCCTCGCAGTCGTGGAGAATACTCGCGGATCCAGGAGTTTCGTTTTGAGATAGGAAGGAAGGGTCTGTTCGATGGTGGTCTTGCCGAAATCTATTTCATACGATTTCTTGCTTCCGATAAACGTCAGGTCAGGTCCGAGTTCGCCGGATCCAGAGATCCCCTGCAACTGGTGACACCCGCCGCAATTGAATTTCTTGAACAGAGCCAGGCCTTTCTCGTATGCTGCGGGATCGGCCTCGTGCGGGGGGATCTGTTGGATGTCATAATCCACAAACTCACTTTCCATATACGCGACGACGCCGTTCAGTTCGAGATCGTTGAAGCGATAACGCGGCATTTGAACGCCGGGCATGAGGGCTTTAGGATGCTTCACATAATTGTAGAGCCAGGTCTCATTGACTTTGCTCGCGACCTTGCCAAGCTCAGTCGCAACATAGCCTCCCCTACCATTGATCAGATGACAACTAATGCAGCGTGCCTCCGCAAAAATGGTCGAACCTTTTGCAGCGAGCTTTGTCTTCTGTGCTTCGGAAGCAGACTTCAATTGGAGCGGCAACGAATCAAGCTGAGGATTGCCCGATGACGCAGTAAACGACATCAGGAAATCGGTAAGATTGTTGGCATCGGAATCACTCAGGGAAAAATTGGGCATCCGTGCACCAGGATAGTACTGCTTCGGATTCTTCAACCACTGAACGAGCCATGTCCGGTTGACCTTTGATCCAATTCCATCAAGGGGCGGAACCCACTGTTTCACGAATCCTTCAATCTTGTGACATCCGACGCAATTCGATTCCTCGATCAATTTCCGCCCGGTATTGAGGACTGGCGCTTCCGGAACATCCTTTTCTTTGTGGCACTTTCCGCACGACGCCTCCATAAACTCCCGGGACAACATCGGTTTGTCCCAGAACTTCACTTTTCCGACGGACTCAAGATATTCCGTTGCAACTCCCTGTCCTTCGTGACACATCGTGCATCCGAATTCCTCGATATCGTGGTGAATATGCGGATGGGTTCGGAAAGGCTCCTGTGCATTCTTGAGCGCATCTTCCTTCAATCCCAGATGACAGGTTTCACAACGGTCGATGCGGTCGAGCTTTTGCACCCAGATTTGCTTGATACCTATTTCCGCCGGTTTCACCCGTTGCGGCAGGGTTGCGGTCAGCCGGTTGTAGCTGTATTGGTACCCCTTCCATTCGCGAAAAAAATCCTTGAATGGCGAAACTGCAAGAACCACGAGGAATGCAATGCTCACCACTGCAAAATATTTGGCCAGATTACCCATGAATGGTTTTTATCGAAAATAATTTACAATGAAGATCTTAATAGATCTCTTTCCAAGGCCATGTCCACGACCATTCTGGTCCGCGGAAGAGCGTTCCGATAATCGTGAGTACCACGACGATGGTCACAAACCAGGTCATGATCCACCACGACAAGGGCCGGGTTCCTAACCAGCCTATGATCCCTTTTTCTTTCCCGGAGAAATAGGGGACAAACATCATTCCCACGATCACAAGCGTCGGTATCAACATCGCATAGACACCGTATGCGAGAAGAACACATGAGAGCATACCGGCTGCGACGAGAAGCACGACAAGAGTCTTCTGCCTGTCCTGCTTCCAGAGTCCTTCCTGTTTAAGATTCACAGAGAAGTAGGGAATCACGATGAGTGCCACGACGACAAGCGACGGAAGTATGACGCCGGCGACAATCGGGGGGAAATAGTGCAGCAGTTCCTGCAACCCAAGAAAATACCACGGGGCCTTTGCCGGGTTGGGTGTGTGTTCCGGATTGGCAATCCATTCCAGGGGCGCGTTGAACAGCAATGACACGAGGGCAAGGACGACAACCAAAACCTCAAACGCGATGACTTCGCGTACGACAAGATTCGGTACCGTCATCACCATGTCTTCTTCTTCCTGCCTGACGCGGGCACTCGTGCGCGATTTGATAAATGCTATTCTCTTCGGGACTTTCTTCGCATCCGCGGAAGATTCGACGTTCAGGTCTTTCTTAGTTTCCATCTACGTTGCCGTTCAATGGTGCACCCATAGTTCATTCCTGTTCAATGACATTGATGCCACCGCATTGTCAGACTCCTCCGTCTTTTCGGACTCT
>DATDNS010000033.1:0-2310 GCA_036518155.1 Bacteroidota bacterium | reverse complement strand
CAACGATATCGGTCTCGGGTACAGCAACGATGAGTTCATCCACCTCGGGGCAGTGCTCAAATGCCTGCAGCGTGTGGATAATGATCGGCTTCCCCACCAGGGGGAGAAACTGTTTCTTGACCCTGCCGCCGATCCGGGTTCCGGAACCGGCGGCCGGTACTATCGCATAGACTTTCGGACGTGATCGTGGCATTGTACCATTCCAGGTTTCAAGCCGGCACCGGAAGCGAGAAAAGAGCCCTTCACCCGTGCGAGTCTCGCCTCTTCTTCCCCGGACACAGGACAGCCGATTACAGAATCAACATTGCGTCGCCATAGCTGTAGAACCGGTACCCATCCTTGATCGCTTTCTTGTACGCTCTCATCAGGAATTCGTGTCCTGCGAACGCGCCGACAAGCATCAACAATGTGGATTCCGGAAGATGGAAATTGGTGATGAGCTTGTCCGTGATTTTGAAGTCGTACGGTGGGAAGATGAATTTGTCGGTCCAGCCTTTGGCAGGTTTGATGTGTCCGTCTGCCGTAACGCTGGATTCCACAGCCCTGCAGGCACTCGTTCCGCATACGAAGACATTGTGCCTGTTGTCGATGGTCTTGTTGATGATGTTCGCGGTTTCCGCAGAGACCTCAAAATACTCGGAATCCATTTTGTGTTTCGTCAAATCCTCAACTTCGACCGGCCTGAAGGAGCCAAGTCCGACGTGGAGTAGCACAGGCGCAATCTTGACACCTTTGCTTTCGATCTTGCGGAGGAGGGCTTTCGTGAAGTGCAACCCGGCCGTGGGCGCTGCCACTGCCCCCAGAACACGTGCGAACACAGTCTGGTAGCTGTCCTTGTCTTTATCGGTCGCATCACGTTTGATATAGTACGGGAGCGGCGTTTGCCCGATTCGTTCGATGATCTTGAAGAAATCGCCTTTGTGGTTGAAGCGCACGGTCCGCCCCCTGGATGTCGTGTTGTCGATGACTTCACACCACAGCTTCCCGTTGTCGAAGAAGATCTTGTTCCCGATCCTGACTTTGCGCGCAGGGTCGACGATAACATCCCAGATGTTTTCTTCCGCGTTAAGCTCGCGGAGGAGGAAAACTTCGATTTTCGCGTTCGTTTTCTCCTTCTTGCCGTAGAGCCTTGCCTGGAATACCTTCGTTTCATTGAGAACCAGGCAGTCGCCTTTGGAGAAGAAATCTGCGACTTCGTTGAACAGCTGATCTTTCATCGACTCATCGCTTCTGTTGAGTACGAGCAGCCTCGAATGGTCGCGCGGACTTATTGGATGTTTTGCGATGAGATTTCTTGGAAGTGGATACTTGAAATCAGATAGCTTCATGAATTATTTTCCTGTTTGTGTATATGAATGAATCCGGCCATCCAAATGCCGGACCGAATGTTGCGCTGTGCCGCCATTCCCGGAGCGCCGCGGAATGGCGGCCAGCCATCGGCTTCCCTATTTTTTCCGGCCTCTTGTCCGGCCTCCACGCTTCGTCCTGACTTCCTTCCGCGGAGTGGCAAGGGCAGCACGCGCAGCCGCCAGACGTGCGATCGGAACACGGAACGGCGAACAGCTTACATAGTTCAATCCGATCGTGTGGCAGAATTCCACGCTTGAAGGTTCGCCTCCGTGTTCACCGCAAATACCAATCTTCAGCGTTGGATTCGTCCCGCGCCCTTTTTCGACCGCAATCTTCATGAGCGATCCCACGCCGACACGATCGAGAACTTCGAACGGATCCTTCGCATAGATGTCTTTTTCAACGTACGGCACCAGGAATCGCGCAGCGTCGTCCCGGCTGACACCGAGCGCAGTTTGCGTGAGGTCGTTTGTGCCGAAACTGAAGAATTCCGCCACCTTGGCAATTTCGTCCGCTGTGATGGCGCCCCTCGGCACTTCGATCATCGTACCGACAAGGTATTTGAACGTTACTCCCTGCTCTTTCATCACATCAGCGGCAGTCGCCCGGACAAGCTTCTCCTGATGTTCGAGTTCCTTGATGTTGCCAACCAGCGGTATCATCACCTCCGGCTCAACATCGATCCCCTTCTTTTTGGTTTCGGCAGCCGCTTCGAAAATCGCGCGGGCCTGCATTTCGGTTATTTCAGGATAGACGATCCCAAGACGGCAGCCGCGGAATCCGAGCATCGGGTTGAACTCGTGCAGGGAGTCAACGCGCTGTTTGACTTTTTCGAAACTGATGCCCATTTGTGCGGCAAGCGCCCGCTGCTCCTTCTCCTCGTGCGGCAGAAACTCGTGGAGCGGAGGATCGATCGTCCTGATGGTAACAGGCCGTCCGTTCATCGCCTCGAATATACCT
>DATDNS010000032.1:0-2671 GCA_036518155.1 Bacteroidota bacterium | reverse complement strand
GGCGTCACCGGGGCGAACGACGTCGAGATTCGGAATCGCCCGGCAGGCCGCCAGGTGCTCAACGGGTTGATGCGTCGGGCCGTCTTCGCCCAGGCCGATGCTGTCGTGAGTGTACACGTAGATGGGTCGGATGCCCATGATGGCGGCAAGACGGATTGGGGGCCGCATGTAATCCGAGAATACCAGGAAGGTTCCGCTGTACGGAATGATGCCGTCCGTCAATGCCAGTCCGTTCAGGATCGATCCCATGGCGTGTTCGCGGATTCCGTACCTCATATACCGTGCGCCGAAATTTGCCGCCTCAAAATTCTCCATCTCTTTGACAAACGTGTTGTTCGACGGCGTAAGGTCCGCCGAGCCGCCGATCATCGTCGGAAGGTGCGGGACAATCGCCTGCAAAACTTTACCCGAAGCCTCGCGTGTCGCCATGGCCCCCGATTCTGGTCCGAACACCGGCATGGCTTTCTTCCATTCGACGCCGAAGTCGTTCTTCATCGTGCGTTCCCATTCGGCAGCAAGGTCCGGGTATTCCTTCTTATGGATATCGACGAGAGTATGCCAAAGCTGTTCGCGCTTCTTTCCGATGTCGACGGCTTTCCGGAAGTGCGCCAATGCTTCATCCGGAACATAAAACTTCTTCTCCGGATCCCAGCCCAGTTTTTGCTTCGTCAGCTTGATTTCTTCCTCGCCGAGCGGCGACCCGTGTGCTTCGGCAGTATCCTGTTTGTTCGGACTCCCGAAGCCGATGTGGTTGCGGATCTTGATGATGGAAGGCCGGTCTGTTTCGTCGTGCGCGGCTTTGATCGCGCGGTCAACGGCCTCAAGGTCGTTGCCGTCTGTGACAGTCTGAACGTGCCAGTGATACGCCTCGAATCGTTTTGCGACATCTTCGGAGAATGAGAGGTCGGTGCTGCCGTCGATGCTGATGTGATTGTCGTCGTAGAGATAGACGAGGTTCCCGAGATGGAGATGTCCCGCGAGCGAAGCCGCTTCGGAGGTTACGCCTTCCATGAGGTCGCCGTCGCTCACGATCGCGTAAATCCGGTAATCGACGACTTCGGCGCCTGACCTGTTGAATCGGGAAGCGAGAAGTTTTTGGCCGATGGCCATGCCCACACCGTTGGCGAAACCCTGTCCAAGCGGCCCCGTGGTCGTTTCGACGCCGGGCGTGAGATACGATTCAGGATGGCCCGGGGTTTTGCTCTCCCATTGCCGGAAGTTCTTGATGTCGTCGAGCGTCAATTCATAGCCGGTAAGATAGAGAAGGCTGTAGAGCAGCATGCAACCGTGGCCGGCCGAAAGAATGAAACGATCCCTGTTGCGCCAGTGTGGATTTGAAGGATTATGCTTCAAGTACTTCGTCCAAAGCACATAGGCCATTGAAGCCGCTCCCATCGGCAGTCCGGGATGGCCGGATTTGGCCTTTTGGACGGCATCCATCGCAAGTGTTCGGATCGTGTTGATGCAGAGCTGGTCGAGGGTGGAGGAAGAATTCATGATTCAGTAGGCTTTCAGTTGACAATAATTGAACTAAGATAAGGAAGCCTTGGATAAAAAACCAACGAGAAGAGGAATGAGTCGTACGTTCCTTCAGCCCGAATGTTTCTCGTAGTCATCAACGAAGCGAAGAGGGAAAACCGTTTTGTGAATGGGATGCGTGATGGTCAACACCGGCGCTGCAGTTCGCCTCACCACCTCCTCCACGACGTTGCCGATCTGAACGCGTCGCATTCCCCGTGCTCCGTGTGTTCCCATGACGATGAGGTCGACGTTATACTCTTCGGCAAGTCTGACAATCGTGTTCTCGGGGTCGACATCTCTCCCGACGAGTTTCTCGACAGCAATTTCGTCTGCCTGCTCGTGGTAGAGTTTCAGCTCCGGGAATTTCTGTGCCAGGAGTTCCGGGTTTTGCACCGTCAGGTCGGCGACGTGCAACAAAATAATCCTTGCACGGTAGTGGCGTGCAACGGAGACGGCATATGGTATGGCGTAGTTCGAATATTCCGAAAAATCGGTCGGGCAGAGGATTGTTCTAACGTTCCATGCATTGGATGACGGGATCGGTCTCGCCGTGATGACCGGTGCACGGCAGAGGCGAACCACCCGCTCCACGGTTCGACCTATTAAATGTGGTGATGAGTGTCCGGATCCTTCGGTCGCAACGACAACGGCAGCATACCGTTTGGCTTCCGCTTCGTCGATGATTTCGCGGTATGCAGTACCGAAGCGCACGAGAAATTCGAAAGAATTCGGATTCAGGTTTGCCGCGGCGATGAACTCCGAGAATTTCTTCTGCGCAACGGCCCCGACGGAAGCGCGGTACTCGGAAACGTCCTGGTCAACGTGGTGGAGAAGTCCGAGAGGATCTTTTTCGTGCTCGTCGACGTAGATCAGTGTGACAGTTCCGCGTTCGCTCTCCGCAAGGAAAGCCGCGTACCTGGCAGCGTACTGGGACGGGGTTGAAAAGTCGATTGGACAGAGGATTCGATCAAGGCGATACATAAGGCATGAACAATACTGAAAAACTGCGTTTCGGAATCTTGCGGGGACTCCGTCTATTCACGCTTGATTGCGCCGTCAGCAATATGAAGATTATTTCGTCCGTTTTCAAAGTATTTTGTCCCGCGGACCAACCGGGGACTGACGTTCGTCCGGTGTCTGGTGATTTCGT
>DATDNS010000031.1:0-3707 GCA_036518155.1 Bacteroidota bacterium | reverse complement strand
GATGCGTGGATTATTCGATCAGTTTCTTTTCGAGTGCGTAACGGGTAATTTCAGCGTTAGAGTTGAGGCTCATTTTGTCGAGGATCCGGGCGCGGTAGGTACTTACCGTCTTGGTGCTGAGGGCGAGTTGTTGTGCGATTTCGGAGAGGGTCTTTCCCTGGGCGATCAGACGAAGCACCTGGAATTCGCGGTCTGAGAGTTTCTCGTGGAGAGGCCGTTCGACGTTGACTTCCGTCAATGTGGCCAGCTGGTCGGCCAGCGACGAGCTGATATACTTCCCGCCCGTCGACACCTTCCGGATCGCACGGATCAATTCGTCCGGAGGCGCATCTTTCGTAAGATACCCTGCTCCGCCCAATCGGAGGGCGCGCACGGCGAATTGCATTTCCGGGTGCATACTGAGCATGAGGATTTGCAGCCTGGGCTGGTACATCTTGAGGTCCTTCAGGATGTCGAGCCCGCTCTTTCCCGGAAGGCTGATGTCGAGGATCAGGACGTCGGCAGAAGTTGTCTGGACAAGGTTGAGCGTCTCTTCGGCGCTCGAAGCTTCGCCGACGATCGAGATGTCGGAATGTTCGGAAAGGATTCTTTTCAATCCCTGGCGTACGACCGTGTGGTCATCCGCCATCAGCAGACGTATCATACGATGAGCTCATGGCAAGGAGCGGGGCAGCGGAAGCCGGAGCGTGACCGTCGTGCCCGAACCGGGAGTCCCCTGGAACCTGACTTCCCCTCCGAACAACAACGCCCGTTCTCTCATGCCCAGCAGGCCCAGTGACTTGGTGTTGTCGAGGTCCTTTTCCTGCATCCCGATGCCGTTGTCCTGGATTTCAAGAATGACTGTTCGGTCGTCCATCACAAAACGGATGTTCACGCTCGTCGCTTTGGCGTGGCGGGCGACGTTCGTCAGCGTTTCCTGGAGGATGCGAAACACCGCCGTTGAACGCTCTTTGTCGAGTTCGATTTCTTCCACAGTTGTTGTGAATTTGCATTCAATGCCCATCCGCGTCTGGAATTCGTGCGCCTGCCACTCGATTGCCGGGATGAGACCGAGGTCGTCGAGAACACGGGGTCGCAGATCGGTCGAGATCCGTCGAATCGTCTGGATGAGCGAATCGATGAGGTTCGCCATCGATCTGGTGGTCTGGATCAGGGTGTGGATTGAGTCTCCTTTCGTGGCCTCGATTTTCCCCTGAAGCCAGAGCAGGTCCATCTTCAGTGCCGTCAGGGTCTGTCCCAGTTCATCGTGAATCTCACGGGACATCCTTGCCCGTTCATCTTCCCGCACCGACTGTAAATGACCGGCGAGCGTTCGCAGTTCCAGCTGGCTTCTTCGCAACGCGTCCTCGGCTTTTGCCCTTTTGCGCTTGGCATCCTGCTTTTCCAGCGCGTGAAGGATCGCGGACGGGAGGCGAAGCAGACTCTGCTTCAGGATATAATCGTCCGCCCCGCGTTTGATACAGTCAGCCGCAATTTCCTCGGACTGTGAACCGGTGACGAGGATACAAGGGATATCGACCTGCTTCTGGTGAAGAATATCGAGCGCCTCAGGAGCGGAAAAATAGGGAAGCCGATAATCCGCCAGAACCACTTCGGGGGAGAACGAATCCAGAGCATCGAGGAATTCTTCACGCGTTTCGACTCTCTGGGTGACGACAGGGATGTTCCCGCGTTTCAGTTCCAGTTCGATCAGTTCTGCGTCTGCTTCCACATCTTCGACAATAAGGATGCGAAGAGACCGATCCCTTGAGAACCTGATCGGCCGGTCCGTTCTTTCGTTGTGATTCATTTGTTTCTGGAATTCCATCCAGTCAATTCGTTGCGAGGACATCGTGAATCTCGTGCTCCCGTGACTCATTGATGTTGACCCAGTATTCGACGATGGCAGCAATGACCTGCTCATAGCGTTCGGCATCGACCGGTTTGATGACGTACCCGTTTGCCTGCAATTCGTACGCCCGCCGGATATCCCGCTCTTCCCCCGAAGACGTCAGAATCACGACGGGAATGGTTTTGGACCGATCATCGGCTTTCAGTCTCCGGAGTACTTCGAACCCGTCCATACGGGGAAGTTTCAGGTCAAGAAAAATCACTTTCGGAAGATGCTCGAGCTTTTGGGTGGGCGTCGAGGATATTCCAAAAATGTGGATCAGTGCTTCGAGGCCGTCCGAGGCCACCGTGACGCGCGTCTCGATACGCAGTTTCTTGAACACCTTGAGGGCAAGTTCAGCATCAATCGAATCGTCTTCGACGAGCAGGACGCCGTAATTTCTGATCTCCGTCACACGCTTCCGACCTCCTTCGGTAACGTAAAAGAGAACGTTGTCCCCTTGTTTGGGGTTGATTCCGCCCGTATCGTGCCCCCGTGACGATGAACAATCCGTTGAACGATGGCGAGGCCAACGCCGGTGCCTTCATATTCTTCCTGTTTGTGTATTCTTTGGAAAACGCCGAACAGTTTGTCGGCGTGAGCCATGTCGAAGCCGATCCCGTTGTCCCTGATGTAATAGGTTGTTTCCGAATCGCCAGGCATACTCCCGATTTCGATAACGGGGCGGGGGGTCTTCCGCGAGAATTTCAATGCGTTGGAGATCAAATTGGACCAAACCTGCCTCAACATCGCGAGGTTGCCTTTCACCGGTTCGAGGTGCCTGATGTCCATCGTCAACGACGGGATGTTTTCGATTTTGCGAAGTTCTTCCACGACCATCCGGACAAGCTTGTCCATGTCGACTTCTGTACGCTCGAGTTCGACGCGGCTGACGCGGGAGAACGCAAGGAGGTCGTCGATCAACTGGCCCATCGTTTTCGTCTTCGTCCGGATAATATGGAGGTAGCGCTTGCCGTCCGCATCCAGCGCGCTTGCATACCGCTCGAGCACTTCGCGCGAAAATCCGTCGATTGCCCGCAGCGGGGCACGGAGGTCGTGGGAAACGGAGTAACTGAAGGTTTCCAGCTCGTTGTTCGCAGCTTCGAGCTGGGCGGTACGTTTTTGAACGCGGATTTCGAGTTCCGCGTTCAGTTGCCGGATTTCGTTTTCCGCGCGTTTCAATTCTGTGATGTCGTTATTGACTTCGAGAATGACAGGCGGCTCTCCGTGCTCCTCCCGGTGCAGGACCCAGAAACTGGCGACGACAATCTGGTCGCCATTGCGTTTTGTGTGGATCAATTCCCCCTGCCATTCACCGCGACTGAGGAGTTCGTGCTCGATCGCTTTTGGATTCATCGGATACCGGGTTTTGAAAAGATCTTCAGAAGAGCGACCAAGTGCCTCGTGCTTTGTCCATCCGTAGAGCTGCTCCGAACCTTTGTTCCAAAAGAGAATCGTGTTGTTCATGTCCTTGATGAACACGTGTGCGTTGTCCAGCAACTCCGCCTGTTTCTGAAGTTCGGCGGTCTTTTGTCTGAGCGCCTTCTCTGAGGCCTTGCGCTCTGTAATGTCGCGCGCGATCGTCGATGCGCCAATCAGCGTTCCCGCGGCATCTTTGAGCGGCGAGAAGGTGACGGAAACGTCGACGTGCCGTCCGTCCTTCCGGACCAATTCCGTCTCGAGTTGAAGAATGGTCTGCATGGCGCTGATCTGGCGGAGAATCTCTGACATTTCATTGACCCTGTCGGGAGGGGACAGGAATGCAACGGATTTGCCGTACGCCTCTTCGTGCGTGTACCCATACATCAATTCCGCGCCGCGGTTCCAGCTCGTGATG
>DATDNS010000030.1:0-2028 GCA_036518155.1 Bacteroidota bacterium | reverse complement strand
AAATGCCGGCCGCGTTGTTGCTCGCGCTTTCGTATTACTGCTTGCTCAGGTCGGCGTGGAAATCAGGTCTGCTCTTCGCCTCGCTGGTTTTCCTGTTTCGCTTTGAAATGTCGATATTTGCCGTCGTCGTCATCCTTGCGGCGCTTCGAAATCGCAAGTTCTCATCCCTGCCGGTCGTGCTTATCGGACCGTTGACGTGGTTCGTCTTCTCGTGGGCAACGCGCGGAAAGGTTTTTGCGTTTGTCAACGAATTCATAGCGTTCAGCAGGTTCCCCAAATATATCGAAGGTGCAACGTGGGGGCACTATTTTACGAGCGCGACAGACATCTTTGGAACGGTCCAAATTGGATTGCTCGTGATCCTCTTCGTTTCGGATATCGTGAGAAGGAAGATGTCAAACCCCATATTATATGGGACGGTCGCGTATTGCTTCGCGATCAATACATTCGCGTCGAGCAAAGAAATGAATTGGACGGGGAGTGTCGGCGATCTCCGATATCTCGTGCCCGTGGCGCCATTTGTAGGAATCCTCGCTCTCAACGGTCTGGCGGTTGTTGTCGATGCGCTTCGGAAGATTCCGTTCTCACGCTTTGTTCCGCATATCCTGTCAGCCGTAATCATCTATGAGGCAGTCGTGGATGTCAAACCCCATCATTTGTCTCCATTCGAACAAGGGGTCATGAAGCTTGCCGTGGAGGCAGCCAGCGATACTTCGAATACTCCGATCCTCTCCAATCACTGGGCCGCCACGTTTGCCCTTCTTGGCAACAAAAGGCTCGCCGACAGAGTCACAGTGCTCTCCAGAGACACACTAATAAAGTACCCGCGCGCATATATTCTCTGGGACCCGCTGATTGCCAATTCTCCCTTCTCGCAACAAAAACTGTCATACGCAGACGTGCGAAATGATTCCGCAGTGACGATCATTGACAGCATTGTCGTCGGCCAGCAAACGCAGTTCCTCTTTCTTAAAGGCCCCCATAAAATAAGAAATCCCCTCACGAGGGGATTTTGATTTTGTAGCGGGGGAGGGACTCGAACCCACGACCTACGGATTATGATTCCGACGCTCTAACCAGCTGAGCTACCCCGCCAAAACATTGCCATTGATGATTTGAAAAGAAGCTCCCTACTTTGTCACTTCACCACCTCAGCAAAAAACCACGTTCCGTCAAACCAACCAATTCGTGTGAAACAAAAATTGACCATTCGATGGTCAATTTTTTCACACGTGCAGAAGTAAGATACGCGATATTCGACCGAAATGCAAGAAAGCAGTCGTTTAGAGACAGGAACGGAAGCACACTCGCACGGGAACTTCCCAGTGAATGAAATTTTGTTCACGATTGCCGAATGTGTGCAGTTGTGTCTGTAATCACCTCTGTCCGTCAACATCAAAGATGGAACTTGATACCCTGCGTAATCTTTTTATATTACACGTAGTGCCAATAACGAGAAAGGAACAATAATCACATGAACATACGTTTTGCAGTCCCTTTCTTACTCGCAATCCTCAGCGGTTGCGCAGCGTTTCAGGAGCTTGAACCAGTACCGCCGCTCCAACCCGCCGAACGCGGTTATATCGAACTTCGCAACGACAAAGAGAACTTCATCCTCAAACGGGACCATCAGTACTTCATCCGGTTCCCGCGTCCGGCAAGCGTCAATTTTTATCTGGTTCTCCACACGAGTGCCAAGCGGGATGTTCACAATTATCTTACCACGACATTTCACGACGGTGAACCGCCGATCCTGCCGATGAGAGATGAGGCGGCGGACCAGGACAGTGTCAGCGTCTTTGCCGTCGATACCTCGAACGTCACGTACTTCTGGGTCATCGACACTGTCTACCAGAATACCATTCTGAACATGCGGTATCGCTATGTTCCGCAATGGCGCTACACCGTGGAGAATAAGTACGACCAATACCACAAAATTCTGGTCGACAACAAGTACGACCGGCATACGTACGAAGCAATGGGCCCGCAATTTGATTTTGCAGCGCTCAACGCATCGACTGAGCAACA
>DATDNS010000029.1:0-3315 GCA_036518155.1 Bacteroidota bacterium | reverse complement strand
CGCAACGTTCATCCACGCCTGCGGGGCTTTCAGATTGTCCGGATAACTGAGGGCAAAATTCTGAAAAGAATACCTGGCATCGTCGAATTTCTTCAGTCTCAGCTGTGTAAGACCTGTGTAGAATCGTGCGTCCGCGCCCTGGGTTGAATTGGGATAGAGATTGATGAACTGGCGAAATTGCTCGAGGGCAAGGTCATACATCTTGTCGTTATACAGACTTACGGCAAGCTTGAAATCGGAATTTTCTTTGGAATCTTGTGCCGGGAGGGAACTCGGTACCAACAGAAGTAACACGCATAACGAAAGAAAAATCTTTCTCATAATTGAAATGTACCATATTAAGGCCCGATTATCAAGACGACCTCTTCGGTATCGTCTACGGAGTCTGAACCGGCGACGAACATTTCCGTGTCCCTGCCGGAGAATGAGAATTGATTTGTGAAGTTTTCGAGTTAATCCTATATTATGTATGTCGTCGACTGCCTACGAATTCAATCAGCCCCGGCACACCGTGATGACTATGCACGCACCACACCTTAAGACCATCATACCGTCACTCTGTTCGCCAGACCCTTCTCCGGAACTTCTGCGAGAGTTCGTCTACCTTTGCCGTAACATTGCCGTTGCGTATCTCCGGACGAAAGTAAAGAACGGACGACTTGATCCAAATGCGTTTGGCATCAACCTGGAGGACCTGGCTCTGGATTGCATCGCAGATCTTTTCGAGCGGAAAGAGGGCCGGTTCGTGGAGCTTGTGAACTACTACCGACGCGTGGATTGCCGTGCCTCAACGGACGAGGAACTGCTCGGTGCAACCCGCCGCCTCGTGTTCAGCAAAGTCAATGAGGGCCTCTTCAGACACTACAGAGACAACGACCGTTCATTGTCGAACACCATCAGGAATCTTAAGAGTGCAGTTCAATTCTCGCGAACGTTGTTCCCGTTGGTCCGGAATGGAGAGTTGTGGATTCAGCTCATGCGACCGGACTCAGGTCCGGATCATCTGCCGTTGATCCCACCGGAGTATATCGAAGCGCGTCTGGTTCGGCGCAGGGAACATCAACGCGGAATCCGGGGACTTCTCGATGAATTCGCTGAAGTATTGTCGGAACAGAATATCTATCGGAAAGAGTACCCGCTTATTGGATTGGCGATCATCCTCCGTGCTGCCATGGTTCGCGATGTCCTTGTTGAATCGGATACCACTGCGGAACCTCTCGAAATTTCACCCGATGAAATCAGGCAATTTGTCCGGTCAAGCATCGAGCGGGTCAAATCCTCGATGAGGCCGACGTACGTGGAGAAAGGTAAATTCCCGGACGGGACACTCAATCTTTATTTTGAATGCATCGAAGAGATTCTGGATGCGGAATATATCTCCAACGACGGTATGGATCTTACCTACTATGAAATGTTTCGAAAGCGCATCAGCACAATTACCGAGAGCCAATACCGAAAACACCATCGCGTCTATTTGGAATACCTGGCCAAATTGACGAGAAAGGAGTTTCTCCAGTCGATCAAGAAGGAACTCGAACCAAGCTAATGCCAGGTACAAGTTGTACTCCTACAAGCACTAATATTTTCAATGAAACATCAAGCCTGGGTTCCGGCGTGAACATTCACGGCACGTTTTTTGACCTGGGTAGTTTCAATTCTGCGGCGACGGCCCGATGAACGGAATATAAGGAAGAGAAGTCGATGGATAATCACCCACGGGAAAACGCAATCGAACTGTTCCTGCGTTCACCGCAGTCGCTGGAAGCGGACCAACGATTGCTGATTGAGCGTCACCTAGACTTGTGTCCGCAGTGCCTTGACTCACTGAACCTTCTGCGGTCATTCTATGCCGAATTTGACCGTCAGATAGCCGAGGACGCGTCTCTGAAGCAGTTCGCCGATCGCATCACGAACCAACCGGCGGTATTCGAACTGCACCCGTATCGCTACACACCAAATCCGGCGCAATTCGGTGAGCACGTCATGACCGTCCTCGCTGCCAAATCAGAAGGTCACGACGAATACCGGTTTTCCTCAATCTGCACCCTCGTGTCGCACGATGAACGTGCTGTTGTACGGATACTGAAAGACAATGAAACGAGCCACTACAGATTGTACCTGATTACCGACCGTGAGCATCAGTTTTCCGAAGCAACAATCAAGTTCCCCCTCTTCGACCGGAGTCTCGTCTTCGACAGCAAAAATCATCAGACGGAATTCTCCCTCCCGGCCGCCGAGGCAGTTGACTGGACTTCGGTGGTGGCCGAGCTTCGTCTCCGCTAACCATCGACGCGATGTCCTTGCCCCCCACTTCTTCAGCCGCTTCACCCCTTGCCATTGAGCGGGAATTCCGCGCACTGCTGCTTCGCCTGAATTATCCTACTTCCGCAAGACGTCAGTTGCAGGAAATTGAATATTTTCTTGCGAAGGTTCTTCCGCAATCTCGCCGCTATGAGTCGTATATCCTCGAGATCGTTCAGAGGATTCCGGAGATCATTCAGCGAATGAACATTATCGGAATTGACCCCGAATCACTCCGTTCGGTGTATGAGAACGTGAAAGAACTGAATATCGCACTCCCATCACTTTCGTCAGTAAACGGGCTTGCCGCGGCTATGCAGCGACTGCGCCTCGCAATCTCTACTCTTTTTACATACGTGGGGGAGGCATCAACGGGAACCGAGTTTGAAACGGAACATGTTCTTGACGTTGAAGGATCGTTCACAGCAACGACGGACAGCCTTCTCATCCCGGTTGTTGAGCGGAGCCTTGTCGATACTCCGGGTTCGCTGAGAGAATTCGGCTCCCTCAGAAAGATTTCAGTGGAAATCACAGGTTATTCCGAATCGGGGAAAGATCTGTTTCAACCGCAGGTACACGTGCTTGGCAAGGGGGACCACCTCCAGGATGTGCTCGCAGTCCCCATCCGCGCAGCGCGGGCCCTGTTGCTTCAGACGAATCCGGGTCTTCACGACACCTACTTTGCCGGATCCGTGATTTTTGATGAATTGAATTCGTTTCATCAAGGCTCTTCCGCTAATCTTGCCATCGCTGCACTCGTCTATTCCGCCCTCCTGAGGTATGTCCAGGCCAGAGAACAGTTCAGTATCAAAGACAATGTGACAGCGACTGGCGACATCAACGAGGGTGGGGACATCCTTCCGGTGGACGCCTCATCGCTGCGATTGAAAACAGAAGCCGTTTTCTTCTCCGGGATCAGCTTCTTCGTCGTCCCCTCGAGTCAATTGCTGTTTGCCGAACAAGTTGTGGATTCGTTGAAGACGCGTTATCCGAACCGTCGTCTTGTCCTGGTCG
>DATDNS010000028.1:0-2551 GCA_036518155.1 Bacteroidota bacterium | reverse complement strand
CGGGAATTTGAATCTTCTGTCTGCTCAAGTCTCCCTCCGTTGAAAGTTGTGAGAAGATTGTTGACTGCATGACGATTCTCAAATGTGAGAAACAAGTGCGACCATATTAGTAATTGGAGTTCTGATATGCAAGTTACAATCGCGTGAATGAAACGACAGAAACATCTGGCGCCGGGAGTTGCGTTTCCTTGCTTATGGAGGATCGGTTTATTATACTTTTCCCGTATTTGTTGCGATTGCATAGACCATCTGCAGTACCTATCACTCAACTCACTCAATCCTTTCACACATCTCACAGGAGGAACCCTTGAAAATCAACTACCTTCACCTGGCGTGCACGTTTTTTGTGCTAGCCTTGGCCGTTTCAATTTCCTTCGGGGGAGGATATCAGATCAACGAACACGGCGCGCGTGCGGTTGGAATGGGAGGGGCCTTTGTGGCAAGGGCGTCTGATGGATCGGCGATGTTCTTTAACCCCGGTGGTCTCGCATTTCAGCAAGGCTTCAGGTTGGAATTGGGAACGACGTTAATCATGCCTTCGACAACGTTTACGGGTCCAACGCCTTCAACGACCGAGACATCGATGAACAGCCAGACATTTTTCCCGTCTAATTTCTACGCGAGCTACTCGGTTGGGGACAAATGGGTATTCGGACTTGGATTCTTCTCACCATACGGTCTCGGTACCGAATGGCCGAATGATTGGGTCGGTCGGAGGGCGGCAGTGAAGACTGATCTGCAGACGTTCTACATCACTCCGACTGCGGCATACAAGGTGAACGATCAGTTGGCCTTTGGATTGGGATTGAACATCGTTTTGGGAAGCGCAAAACTCAGCTACAGGGTTCCGACGTATAGCACCCTTGCTCCCCCAACTCCCTCAACAAAAGACGGTACTGCTGCCTTGGACGGCACCGGGAATGGTGTTGCATTTACTCTTGGAGTCCTTTACAAAGCGACGGACAAACTGTCGGTTGGTGCCTCATACCGCTCGCTGGTAAAAGTCAAATTTTCCGGGACGGCCTCATTCACTGATATGCAGGCATTACAGACTTGGTTCCCCGGTGGAGATGGCGATGTGACGCTTCCAATGCCGAGCAATTTCCAGCTCGGTCTCGCTTACGTCGTTAGCCCCAAACTCACACTTGAAGGTGATTTTCAGTGGGTTGGGTGGAAGAGCTACGATCAATTGCAGGTCAATTTGACAACTGGTCCCAATGCTCCGGCGGGTCTTGGAGGGCAGCCACTGCAAAAGAGTCCTGCACCACAGGTAAAGAACTGGGATGATGGTTATCTCTTCAGGCTCGGCGGTGAATACACCGTCAACGAAAAACTCACGCTGAGGGCAGGGTATATCATGGACGTCAGTCCGCAGCCCCCGAGCAAGACCGAACCAATGCTTCCGGATGGCGACAGGAATGATTTCTCCATCGGCGGCGGATATCAGATCAACGAGAAGCTCCGTGTCGACCTTGCGTATATGCTGGTCCTCTTCAACGAACGGGATGCAAAGAATGCAGCATTCCCCGGCACATACAAGAGCAGCGCGAATCTTCTCAGTCTGGAATTGGGCTATCAGTTCTAGACCGAAGAATCAGCTCAGCCGCATAAAAGAAAAAACCCCGGGCCGTTCAGGCCTGGGGTTTCTTTTGACACACCAGTATCCCCGATACTAGACGTTCAGCTTCGCTATACTGGCTTTGACATCCTCGGCTGATTTGTTCAACGCGGCTTGTTCCTGAGCCGTCAATTTGATCTGAATGATCTGCTCCATGCCGTTCTTTCCAAGCTTCACGGGAACTCCCACATACACATCCTTGAGGCCGTACTCGCCCTGCAACCAGGTCGAACAGGGGAGGATCCGCTTCTTGTCCTTCACGATCGATTCCACCATTTGAACTGCGGATGACGACGGTGCGTAGTAGGCGCTTCCGGTTTTGAGGAAGTTGACGATTTCGGCCCCTCCGTTGGCAGTTCGCTTCACCAAACGGTCGATCGTAGCCTGATCCATCATATCCGGGAGCGGTATTCCGGCCACCGTTGAGTAGCGGGGGAGTGGTACCATCGAATCGCCGTGTCCGCCGAGCACGAAAGCCGAAACATCCTCAACCGAAACATTGAGTTCCATGGCGATAAATGACCTGAACCGCGCCGAATCCAGCACGCCAGCCATGCCGATGACCCGGTGACGTTCGAAACCGCTGACTTTCTTCGCAACATACGTCATCACGTCAAGGGGATTCGATACGATGATGAGGATTGCCTTCGGAGATTTTGCGACGGCCTGCTGCGTAACAGTTTTGACGATTCCGGCGTTGGTGTTCTGCAGATCGTCCCGGCTCATTCCCGGCTTTCTGGCAATCCCGGCCGTTATCACAATAATATCGGAATTGGCCGACTCGTCGTAGGAGTTTGTGCCAATGACACGCGTATCGGAACCCTCGACAGGACACGACTCAAACATGTCAAGCCCTATTCCCTGCGGCATGCCTTCAATAACGTCCACCAGGACGACTTCGTTTGCAAGCTCTTTCGATGCGATGAGCTGGGC
>DATDNS010000027.1:0-2354 GCA_036518155.1 Bacteroidota bacterium | reverse complement strand
TCCAGCGTTCAGTCCAAGCACACCATTCACACCTCTCCGTTCAAACCGGGCACCTCCTTTCTTCCTCAGCTAGTTCGAATCTTCATCCGATAGCATCACACGGTCCGCGGGATTTGGACTTCGGCCACATCCCCGTGCCTGAATTTTTGAACACAGTGAAGGAGGAATTTCATGAAATCGCTCAATCGTATGGTGTTCTCTCTTCTGATCGTTGGCGGCCTGCTGTTTGTTGCAGGATGCAGCAGCGGACCGTCCGCGGAAGATCTGTCCCACCTCGATGCTCTCAAACAGGAAGTAGCATCACTCCAGAAAGAAGTTGCCGCAAAACAAGCGGAAAAATCAACCCTTGCACAGCAGGTGACGACGAAGAAGCAGCAACTCGCACAGGCTGTTCAGGATGAGAACGAAACAAAAGCAAACCTTGCGAACTACAAATGACATGACCGCCATGACGGAGAAAAGGAGAATAACGATGAACAGTCGAAGAATGACCTGTTGCTTGCTTCTCGCGGTTATGACGTGTGGAGTCAGCAACGCACAGACAACGATGTCGAAAGACGAGTGGCAAAAAGAAATGCAGGACAATACGAAGCTGCGTGACGACCTCAAGCAGCAGCTTGCGACCCTGAACAAAGACATCGACGACCTCAAACAGCAAATCGCGTCGCTCGATCATCAGCTTCAGATGACCAAGGATGAAACCATGGCTCTTGTGGGAGCGACAGCCGAAGCCGTGCGGGCTTTTGAGCAGAAGCTCAGCAGCCTCGAAGCCACGGTGGATAATCTGGCCAGGATGTCCGATGCCGATTTGGTGAACCATCAAGCGGATCTTCGCCAGGCCCAGGCGCAGAAGGATGCCCTGATGAAGGAGAAGATCGCGGCCCTGGCAGAGTTCAACCGGCGGCTGCAGGCGATTCAGCAAAAGCTCGACAGCCTGAAAAGTACGCTGGCCCAGGCTTCGATCTCGGCGAGCCACGAAACGATCTATGTCGTGAAGACGTGGGCCAGAGACCGTGACTGCCTCTGGAACATTGCCAAAAAGCCTTCCATCTACAACAATGCATTTCTGTGGACGAAAATCTACGAGGGAAACCGGGACCAAATCAAGGATCCGAACTTAATCTACCCTCGTCAACGATTGAAAATTCCTCCTGCCGGGTCGATGGCGAGTAACGAGGAAAGCCACAGAAGCTCCAGGATGGCCCGCCATCATCACAAGTAGAGGCCTTTGTCCCGGACGCAGTACATTGAAAATGTAAGGTGAGAACCTCGGGGGGTGTGGTTGGTTGGATGAAGGGACAGATCCGAACGCCCGTTCGGAGAACCCCCGGGGCCACCTTATTAATTATCGCCGGATGGACGCCCATCGTCGTTGGCGCGAACTTCACGGATCGGACTGCTTTTGAGCCCTCGTTGAATTCAGGATCACCATTCCGTATATTAAGCACGCCTTAACGTCCAAGGAGAGCTGGCAGAACGGCTATTGCACTGGTCTTGAAAACCAGCGGGCGCAAGCCCTTGGGGGTTCGAATCCCTCGCTCTCCGCTCCTCGCAAAACTGCCTAGTCTCAATATCAAGCTGGTTTCTTCCTGCTGAACTTTTTCAATTCTGGTACTAATCACATCCGTCAGTTCCTTGGGGGTTCTCAGGCGGCCAACCGTAAAGAACAATCATTTCTCTCTGCACTAAAGAATCAGTCGAAAACAGAATTGGAATGCAAAAAGCGTCCTGAAAGGACGCTGCGATTGAATCATCCGGACCGTACTTTGTGTTGGCTGCGTGTGCGGTTCGTCCGTTGAGCCCTGAAATGGAAAAGCCTCCGTTGCCGTTATGGCGGGTCTGGTGGCTTCTGCTGAATGATTACCGGTAGGTAGACGTGGGTAGGATAAATGTCAATATGATCACCGGCGATATTCTCACAACTGAGAAGGCAACAATGAGAAATTCATTTGACATTTATGACATTTACTTCGAAGTTATAATCGACCTTGGCAACAGTAACTCCCCTGACTGTTGCCTACCAACGGTCAAACCCAGCGTCCCCCCGCGCTGGGTTTCTTTTTTTAGAGCCACAGACGAGTATCACGCGGGGGAAAGTTGATCTTCTTTATCGTTCCTCAACGCTGCCTTGATGTCCGCAATCAGGTGTTCCGACTGCGTAGCTTTATCGTAGAAACTCTCTGCCCCTCTCATTTTCTGCTCTTCTGAAGTCGTGCCCGATGTGTACGCGGACGTGGTGATAATGCGGGCATTGGGGTTTGATTTCTTTATCCGACTGAAGACTTCATCGGAGCTCATCGAAGGAAGCCGGATATCGAGGATGACGAGGGTCGGATTCATTCGTTCGAACAGGG
>DATDNS010000026.1:0-3172 GCA_036518155.1 Bacteroidota bacterium | reverse complement strand
TCCCCGAATCCAGCCTCTGCACCGACTGCTGCCAAGGATACGGGGAAGGCATCGCTCAATATCGGCCGGCGGCTGGACGATATCACGAGGATCCTGTTCAAGAACACATTGTTCGATTTCGACCGTCTCAGCATACAATTCACCCAGTCCAATACGATACAGAACAACGGGATTCTCGGCAGTCACGGCTTCGCAAACATTTTTGCCCGCGTCCCATTCCTGCAATCGTCGGTCACACAGAATGGGCCGTCATTCCTGTACCAGCTTGGCCTGGCATCGAATCCGAGCGGCAGTGTGTTCATTGGGGGGAAAGGATCATTCCCATTTTTTACGGGGCACACAAATCCAGGTTTGCGCGCACCGAACGGGAATCTGTCCGACGTGTTCGCTCAGAGTAATACGCTCACCGCGAATACATCGCGACCGCTCTGGGAGGGCGCAACGCTCAGCCTGAACTGGAAAGTCTCGTGGTCATTCAATTCGAACAGCTCGCTGGAGACCGATGGCCGTGGCGTTCCGACGTTAAACAGTCAAACGGTGAGTGGGGACGTCGATCGTTCATTTCTCTCATTCCCACCCATTTTGTTTTTCAAATTCTTCAATACCGGCGTCGGTGCCATGAGTGATTTGTACGCAAGATACAAAGCCGATCCGCTTGATACTCGTGCCAACAGCGAAAAAATTGCCCAGGCCTTTGAGGATGGGTTCGAGGCAATTCCTCTCGCAAAAAAAATACTCAGCAGCGTCGTGCCAAGGATGAACTGGTCATTCCACTGGGATGGGCTTGAGAAATTCAGTCTCTTCAAATCGTTTGCGCAGCGGGTCAGCCTTGACCATGCGTATCAATCAGACTATCGCCGCCGGTGGATGATAACCCCGGATGGGAATCAGGTGACCGAGAGCCAGGAAGTCTCAACCGGTTTCTCGCCGCTGCTCGGCGTGAATGTGACGTTCAAGAATTTTATGAAAGGAAATTTTGGAGGAACGTTCCGCTATAACGTCACCAACACGTACGATGTGACTCCCTCAAGTCAGAACCTCACCGAAACAGCCGTGTCAAACTATAACATCACCCTCAATTTCAGCCGGCAGGGATTCGAGATACCATTCTTCGGTCTCTCTCTTTCCAACGATATCGACATGAGCTTTACGTACGGGTTGACTGCGAACTCCAGCCGCATCTACGATTTCTCACAGCCGGTGTTCAACCCCGGCGGAAATCCGCTTCAGGGCCTCGACAACACGACAATGGAACCCCGCATTCGCTATACGCTGAGCGCGAGAGTGACTGCATCGCTGTACTATCGGTACACGAAGGTGACTCCCGGAGAGGGCGGCTCACGGATCCCCGGATCCACGGTCAATGAGGGAGGATTGGAAGTCCACGTCTCGATACAATAGCCGGCCGGCGACAACTTCCCGCACGAATATTCCCGACGACACGGTGCATTCAGGTTGCAGCGCCGTGCCGTGCGTTGATTCTCGGGGCTTTAATGATTACTTTGACTTGTACTGGTGATTCTTAAGAGGCGATCGGAATTATGGCGAAGCAAATTCTTTGGGTTGATGACGAGATCGACCTTCTCCGGGCGCATTTGCGGCTGCTGGAACAGAAAGGGTACGCGGTCGACACCGCCACAAACGGCGAAGATGCGCTCGAGCTGGTGAGGGCAAAAGGCTACGACCTTGTGTTCCTCGACGAAATGATGCCGGGGATGGGGGGATTGAAGACCCTGGCCGAAATGAAAGAAGTCCAACCGGCCCTGCCGGTAATCATGGTAACGAAGAGCGAAGCAGAGACATTGATGGAGGAGGCAATAGGCAGCAAGATCACCGATTATCTCACCAAACCGGTAAACCCAAGCCAAATCCTGCTCGCGTGCAAAAAGATTCTGGAAAAAAAGAAAATTACGGGCGAGTTTGTTTCCCGGGACTACGCAAAGGAATTCCAGAACATTGCCGCCACTCTCACGACCGACCTGGATGAGAATGGCTGGATCGACCTGTATGTGAAATTGACGGACTGGGATATCGAAATCGATAACCATCCTGAACTCGGCCTGCGCCAGACGCTCCTCGATCAGAAACGGGAAGGCAATCTCGGGTTCGGGAAATTTGTTGAACGTAAGTATTGCGATTGGATCAATCAACAGGACCGAAAAACGCCGCTTTCGGTCGACGTCGTGGAACGGTATGTTTTACCCGAGCTTAACGATCGGTCATCCGTCTTCTTCTTCGTGATCGATTGCCTCAGGCTCGACCAATGGCTTATGATGGAGAGGCTGCTCTCCGAGTATTTTAACATTGAAAAGAACTACTATTTCAGCATTCTCCCAACAGCAACGCCATATTCGCGCAACGGCATATTCAGCGGCCTTTTTCCCGCCGAACTTGAAAAGCGTTTCCCGGAGATCTGGCAGGCGGGGGAGGACGATGAGAACAGCCGCAACCGGAACGAACATATGCTCCTCGACAAGCTCCTCGAGCGGAAACACATCCAGCTCAAGCCGGAATCGAAGTATGTGAAGATTCTGGACGTGGATTTCGGACGACAATTTGAAAACAATCTGCTTTCGTACGCCCAAAATCGTCTGACTGCCGTCGTCGTCAATTTCATCGATATGCTTGCCCACGGGAGGTCGGATTCGCCGCTGCTCAAGGAGATCGCTCCCGATGAAGCTGCGTACAGGTCGCTCACCCGGTCGTGGTTCCGTCATTCGTCGCTCTTTTCGATGCTCATCACGCTTTCGCGCCAGAAGAATGTCAGGATTGTTCTCACGACCGACCACGGAAGTGTACGGTGTCTTCGCGGCTCGAAAATCATCGGAGACCGGGAGGCATCGACGAATCTTCGTTATAAATTCGGAAGAAACCTGAAGGTTGACGAAAAACAGGCTGTGTTCATCAAGAATCCCGCCGACTACAAACTCCCGCGAAGCAGCGTCACGACCAACTACGTAATGGCGAAGGAAGATTTCTATTTTGTCTATCCGACCGATTATCACAAATACCTGAATCAGTATCGCGACAGTTTCCAGCACGGCGGAATTTCGATGGAGGAAATAATCCTGCCGATCGTCACGTTGAGGGCAAAGTAGGTCTTGAGGTCTTTTCTTTCACATTCACCCGGAGAGACGATTGACCTCGCAGCCTCATTTGCTTCGACGTTGCG
>DATDNS010000025.1:0-7264 GCA_036518155.1 Bacteroidota bacterium | reverse complement strand
CACGGTCACGGCGGCTCCGGTTCAAGGCCAGACACTCACCTTCAATGGTCAGAAGATCTACAGATTTGCCGTGCAGAACTACGTGCGTGCCTGGGCTGGAGGCACAACCGCGCAGAAGCTCCAATTTGGTGGGTTGCGTGAAACCAGTTCACTCGACCTCTACGCAACTTTTGGTGCATCGTCAGTTCCTCAATCCGTCCGTCCACGGCTTATTATCACTTCCATAAAACAATGAGCTGCGCATTTGCCATGAACAGAAAGAGAATATACCTGACGGGCTTGAGTACTCTTGTCGCGTGTGCGGTGTCGTTCGCCGGTGGACCTGCATCTTCTCGCTTCGGAATCGGCGATCTCTCCTTTTTTGCCAGCAGCAGATCCTACGGCATGGGTGGTGTTGGCGCAGGACTCGTTGGCGACCAATTCATCAATCGTTTAAATCCTGCGGGGCTTGCCGGAATCTCGCAAACCAGATTCTCAGGAACGTTTCTCTATTCGAACTACTCTTCCACGGATGCTACCGGATCGGCACGATATGCACGAGGCGATTTTGGCGGACTCGCTGTTGCCATCCCGGTCTCGAAGGACTACGGTATAGTCCTCGTCGGCGAACTTACCCCCTACAGCACGGTCAATTATGCCATCAACAGAAGTGACGTCCAATCCGGAATAGCATCGGATCAACGATACTACGGCAGCGGCGGTATTTCGAGGTTCGATGTAGGCTCCTCCGTTTCCCTGACAAATCAATTGCACGCAGGGTTCAAGATCAATTACCTTGCCGGCACTATCCTCAAGACGACCAAGCTCAGTTTCGCCGACAACACAGTTGCCAGCAGCGAGGTCACGGTCAACAGCCATTATTCCGGGCTGCTCTTCTCGTTTGGCGCCACGTATGACGGCCTTTCCGACCTCGTTGATGTGCCGATCCTTAAATCTCTCGTCCTCGGTGCGGTCGTCGAGACTCCTGCAACACTTGATCTCAAGGTACAACACTTCACTTCAACCGCGTCGAGTTATGACACAATTTCCACCGTCAACGGCAAGGCTGATATCCCGTTGTTCCTGGCATTCGGGGCATCGTACACGCTAGCAGAGCGCTACGTTTTCGCTGCGGACATTGCAATGCAAAACTGGTCCGGTGCAAAATCCCTTGACGTTCATCCGACAGAATTCCGATCGAGTACACGGATTGGAGCCGGCGTCGAGATCCTTCCCGGTAAAAACCCCGGTTCATACCTTGGGCACGTTGTCTATCGCGCGGGATTCTACTACGATGCCAGCTACCTCCGCATCAACAATCAGGACATCAACGGTATGTTTCTCACCGCAGGGCTTGGCCTTCCCATCGGCCCGGAGAGTTATCTCAACCTTGGACTTCAGTATGGCGTCAACGGAACAACTGCAAACGGACTGCAGAAGGATTCGATATTCCGATTGACGGCATCCATCAGCGGCAGCGAATTGTGGTTTGTACGATTAGAGGAGGACTAATTCTTCATGGTTGCAATCGCAAGTGACCACGCCGGATTCGAGTACAAAGACAAAATCAAGAAACTGCTTGACGATCTCGCGGTTCCGTACAAGGATTTTGGTACATTTTCAAGCGAGTCGACGGACTACCCCGATTGGGCTCATCGTGCATCCGAGGCTGTGAGCAAGGGTGAATGCGATCGCGGAATTCTCGTGTGCGGTACGGGGATCGGCATGTCCATCGTTGCCAACAAACACAAGGGAGTGCGCGCCGCTGCCTGTGAGTCAACGACGGCAGCCCGACTGGCGCGCCAGCACAACAATGCCAACGTTCTTACCCTTGGCGAGCGCGTGACAGGCTGGGAGTCCGCCGCAGATATCGTTCGGATATTTCTTTCCACTGCCTTCGAGGGAGGGCGGCACGAACGACGGGTCAACAAGATCCACAGCCTCACAAATTTGTAACAGTCGATCAATCTATTTTCCCCGATCCCAATATGAATACGCTCAAACTTAGCGACGCTGAGGTCTTCAGCGCCATCCAAAGCGAAATCAACCGTCAAAACACCAAACTTGAGCTCATCGCATCGGAAAATTTTGTGAGTCCTGCCGTTCTCGAAGCTCTCGGCAGCGTCTTGACGAACAAGTATGCGGAGGGATATCCCGGCAAACGGTATTATGGCGGGTGTGAATTCGTCGACATCGCAGAAAACCTTGCGCGCGACAGGGCAAAGCAGCTCTTCGGGGCTGAATATGCCAACGTGCAGCCTCATTCCGGATCCCAGGCAAACATGGGCGTGTATTTCACATTTCTCAAACCGGGCGCGACCGTGCTCGGAATGAATCTTTCTCACGGTGGCCATCTGACTCACGGTTCTCCCGTCAATTTCTCGGGACAACTCTACAGGTTCGTCGCCTATGGCGTGTCGAAGGAAACCGGCCACATCGACTACAACGAAGTCGAGACCGTTGCCGTCAAAGAAAAGCCGAAAATGATCACGGTCGGGGCCAGCGCATATTCGCGGAACATCGACTACAAGGCCTTCCGTCAAATTGCCGACAAAGTGGGCGCCTTCCTGTTCGCCGACATCGCACATCCTGCAGGACTAATCGCAAGCAAGCTGCTCAACGATCCTCTACCCCATTGTCACGTCGTAACGTCCACGACGCACAAGACCCTTCGGGGCCCCCGCGGCGGATTGATTCTTATGGGCAAGGATTTCGAGAATCCCTTCGGACTCGTTGCACCAAAATCAGGCCGCACGAAAATGATGTCGGAATTGATAGACTCCACGATCATCCCGGGAATCCAGGGAGGGCCGCTGATGCACGTCATCGCGGCAAAGGCCGTCGGATTCAAGGAGAACCTGCAACCCTCGTTCAAACAATACTCGCAACAAGTGATCAAGAATGCCTCGACACTCGCCTCTGAGCTCGTCAAGCGAGGATACAACATCATCTCGGGCGGGACGGACAACCATTTGATGCTTCTTGACCTGAGAAACAAGAATACGACCGGAAAAGATGCACAGGAGGCCCTCGACCTTGCCGGGATCACCGTCAATAAGAATGCCGTTCCATACGACGACAAATCGCCTCTCGTGACGAGCGGGATTCGCATCGGCACTCCCGCGGTCACAACGCGCGGGATGAAAGAAACAGAAATGAGGATCATCGCCGGCTACATCGACGATGTCATGACAAACAGGGCACGGCAGGGCCTGCTCAACGAGGTCAGTGAAAAAGTGAAGAACCTGTGTTCCTCGTTTCCACTCTATCCCGGTTTGATCCAGAACTGATACTCAGCTGATTGCGCACGATAACAGCACATGCCCTTCCTCCAGAATATCCTGACGAAATTCCTTAAGCGGACCGCGAGCGTCGAAGGTTCGGACCAGTCGGAAATGTCATTCCTCGACCATTTGGAGGAGCTCCGGTGGGACGTCGTCAAAGCCCTGGTCGGGATTGTCATTGCCACGATTATCTGTGCAATCTATACTGATTTTATTGTCCAGCAGATTCTTCTTCGCCCGGTCCGTCTCATCGGACTCAAAGTACAGGTTCTGACGCCGTACGGCATCGTTATTCTTTACATGGAAGCGGCGCTGATTTGCGGTCTGATTCTGAGCATGCCCAACACGCTGTTCTGGCTTTGGCGTTTTGTCGCGCCAGGCCTGCTTCCCAAGGAACGGCGGTATATTTCGCGAATAGTGTTTTTCACTTCGCTTTGTTTCTTTGCGGGTGTTGCGTTTGGGTATTATGTCCTGCTCCCTTCTGCCCTGACCTTCTTCGCCACCTTTGGAACTCAGAACATTGAAATGAACGTGGCCATCGACCGCTACGTAAGCTTCGTTCTGGCCCTTCTCCTCGGTTCCGGTCTCGTGTTCGAATTGCCCATGATTTCTTTCTTTCTGACCAAGCTTGGACTCCTGACCCCTTCGTTTATGCGGCATTACCGGAGACACGCCATCATTGTTATCCTCTTCATCGCCGCAATTGTCACCCCTACGCCGGATCCTGTGACCCAGTTGATCCTCGCGCTTCCGATGATGGTCCTTTACGAGGTGAGCATCCTTGTGTGCAAGTTCTCACAAAAGAAAGAACCTGTTGCCGAACCCGGTACATGATGAACCTCCTTCAAAGCACCGTCCCCTCGCTTAGCACCATTCGGAAACCGATCGAATCGGAGTTGGGGATCTTTGACCGATTTTTCAAAGACGCGATGCGTTCAAAAGTCGGATTGATTGACCTCATTGCGCGGTACATCATTCGTCAGAAGGGCAAGAAAGTCCGTCCCCTTCTCGTTCTCCTCAGCGCAAAGATCTGCGGTACGATCAACGACAGCAGCTACAGAGCGGCAACTCTTGTTGAAATTCTCCATACCGCAACGCTGGTCCACGATGACGTCGTTGACGACGCCGACACCCGTCGTGGCCTGGCATCCATCAACGCAGTCTGGAAGAACAAGGTTGCAGTGCTGATGGGAGACTATCTCCTTTCTCGCGGCCTGCTCCTTTCCCTCGAGAACAAGGACTACTTCTTCCTCCATTCGACGTCGAACGCGGTCAAGAGGATGAGCGAAGGGGAATTGCTTCAGATCCAGAAGAGTCGTCATCTCGACAATGATGAAGCCACCTATCTGCGGATCATCAGCGATAAGACGGCGTCGCTCTTTTCAACGTGCACAGAAATCGGTGCTGCCAGTACGACAGAGGATCCCGAGAAGCGCAGGCTCATGCGTGAATACGGGGAAAACGTGGGAATGGCCTTTCAAATTCAGGATGATCTCCTCGATTATCTTGGCAGGAAGAGCATCATCGGAAAACCCACGGGCATCGACATCAAAGAGAAGAAGCTGACACTTCCCCTCATCTACGCATTACAGCAAGGTCCGGTCAAAGAATCCAGGCATGCACTCAAAATCATTAGAAACGGTGCAAAGCAGAAAGAAATCAAATGGGTTCTGGACTTTGTCGAAGCGAACGGCGGTCTCGATTATTCAGTCAGGAAAGCGGCCGAATTTGGCCGACAGGCGACAGACTGCCTTTCAGCTTTTGGCGACTCAGCTGCGAAAGAATCGCTCCAGGAATTCGTCGCGTTCGTCCTGTCCCGTTCGAGCTAGGGGGCCCGTATTCGCCCGAAATGTAAAACCCCGACTTGCTCCAGGCAAGCCGGGGTTTCTTCTTCATGACCAAGCTACCGCAAGAGATATTCTTGCGGGGTCGATAATGCCGAAGGACCTATCCCTGATTTCGGACAACGAGGACAGGACACGAAGCCTTTCTGACGACTTTTTCGACCGTACTTCCAAACAGAATGTGTTCAACCCCCGTGTGACCGTGAGTGGCAATGATGATCAGGTCGATATTGTTTTCGCGGGCAAACTCATTGATTTCGACAAACGGTTTCCCTGTACGCACGGACGCGCCAGCAGCAACCCGACCCTTGATTTCGTTCTTCACCAGCACGCCGAGCTCTTCACTTCCCCTTTTCCTGAGCTCCTCTTCGATGTTGGGAAACCCGACCTGTCCAAAACTGAAATCGGCCGGGTAGATCGTAGGTTCTACCACGTAAAGAAGGTCAAGACGCGCCTTAAACTGGACAGCATACTGGATTGCGTACTTGAGGGCGTTCTTGGAGTGACCGGAAAAGTCTATTGGGACGAGAATGCGCCTGATTCCGAGACGCGGAAGGGATGCCGAGGATTTTGCGGTAGAGGGCCGGGTCGGCCTACGGTGCGTTGTTCTTTTCGCCATTGGAGACTTTCTCCTTTTCTGCCTGAAGTCGTTCAAGCTGGCTTTTCGCCTTGGAAAGTTCCTTATCGGTTGTTCTCAATCGCTGTGAGACAATTTCCGCCAATTTGAAAATAATCTTGATCCCAAGCTGGTTTTTCTTTTCAATCAATTCAAAAAGGTCCGGACGGAAGAACCCGATAAGAATGCAGTCCGTCTTGCAGCGGGCGTTTGCAGACCGGGGCGATTCATCGATGAGTGCAAGCTCACCAAAAAAATCCCCATCCGTCAACACCGCGAGTTCACGCTCCTCCGTTTCCTTTCCGGAGAGCGAGATCGAGACCTCGCCTTCCTGGATGATATACATGCCAAGCCCGGGGTCGCCCTGTGAGAATACCGGTTCGCCGGCGCGGTATTCGCGTTTGTGAACAATGGCGGCGACTTCTTTCAGTTCCCTGGCAGACAGGCCGGAGAACGCTGGAACCTTGCTCAGGATTTGTTCGAGTGATCCTTCGCGAACAACCCGCTCTGAGAAGATATTCTTCCATATTGCGTTGCCGCTCACAACTTTGGGAACTGCCATAGTCGTCGTCCTGAACTTAATGAAGCAGTGTTCTCTCAGCTGAGGAAGTTCAGCCACCCGTACTTATCATTCCCGCCGTGTACAATATCAAAGAATGCTTTCTGAATATCAAGTGTCACCGGACCCGGTTTTCCGTCTCCTATGGTAATTCGGTCCACCGAACGAATTGGCGTGATTTCAGCCGCTGTACCGGTGAAAAACACTTCTTCGACTGTGAAGAGCATTTCTCTCGGGAGGTTCATTTCCACAACATCGTAGCCCAACTCTTTCGCAATTGTGATAATCGACGATCGCGTTACGCCGGGGAGAATCGCCGCAGAAATGGGGGGCGTGAAGACCGTCTTCTCTCGAACAAGAAAAATATTTTCTACGCTTCCCTCGCTGATGTTCCCGAAAGCGTCCAGAGCTATGCCCTCGACATAACCGGACGCAAGCGCCTCAAGTTTGATAAGCTGCGAACCAAGGTAGTTGCCTCCGGATTTGGCGACCGTTGGGAGTGTATCCGGTGCCGGTCTTCGCCACGAAGAAACGCAGACGTCAATTCCTTTTTCAAGCGCTTCTGCGCCCAGATACTTGCCCCATTCCCAGACAGCAATCGAAACGTCGATGGGGGAACCGACCGGATTTACGCCGACTTCTCCATATCCCCGGTAGACAATAGGCCTGATGTAGCACGCCTTCAGTTTGTTTGCCAATATTGTATCCTTGATTCCTTTCTCAAGCTGCTGCTTCGTATACGGGATATCGCACCGATAGATCTTTGCTGAATCATACAGGCGGCGCAAATGCGCATCGACACGGAATATCGCAGAGCCTTTCTTTGTGTTATAGCAGCGAATTCCTTCAAACCAGCTTGAACCATAGTGCACAACGTGGGACAGAATGTGGATTTTCGCGTCGTCCCAGTTAACCAGCTTACCGTTCATCCAAATTTTTTCAACTTTATTCACGGGCATTGGTGACGTTTCCTCTCAAATAG
>DATDNS010000024.1:0-4527 GCA_036518155.1 Bacteroidota bacterium | reverse complement strand
AATTTACAGAAATTCCAAACTCCCGAAGATCATGAGTACTACTGCGGTACTTCGATGGCAAGTTCCTCAATTTTGCGATAGAGAGACGAGAGGCTGACTCCGAGGCTCCGGGCGACTTCCTCCTTGTTTTGATTGTACTTCGCAAGTGCCTGTTGAATGAATTGTCGCTCAAAGTTCTTTACCGCGTCTTTCAGTGTTTGCTGGCCATAGGGTGTGATCGGATCGTTGCTTGGGGAAGCAGGCATCATGTATTCGGGAAGATGTTCGAGCGTGATAAATTCGCCGTCGCAAAAGATAACAGCCCGCTCAATGACATTTTCCAGTTCGCGAATTTCCCCCTTCCACTGGTACCGCATAAAGGCGTTCATCACTTCGTTCGTGAACCCTTGTATCTGACGCCCCATCTGTTTCTTGTAGACTTCGAGGAAATGATTTGCCAGGATTGGGATATCTTCACGACGCTCGCTCAGCGAGGGAAGGCCAATTTCAATGACATTCAACCTGTAGAACAGATCCTCCCGGAAATTCCCTTTCTCAACTTCCTGGCGCAAATTTCGGTTCGTTGCAGCCAGGATCCGAACATCGATGCTCACGGGATCTGTCGTGCCCACCACCGTGATTTCCTTTTGTTCAATGGCACGAAGGAGTTTCACCTGCAAATGGAGCGGAATCTCGCTCACTTCATCGAGGAAGACGGTCCCGCCATCCGCGACTTTCATCAGCCCATCCCTGTCAACGGTGGCGCCGGTGAACGACCCTTTCTTGTGGCCGAAGAGCTCGCTTTCAAACAACGTGTCGACGATCGCCCCGCAATTGATGGCTACAAACCGCTTCTGCTGACGGGGACTGTTGTAGTGGATCGCTTTCGCGACAAGTTCCTTGCCGGTACCGCTTTTTCCCGTAATGAGCACGGTCCCTTCGCTGCTTGCGACCTTTTTGATGATCTCAAACACCCGTTTCATGCTCTGACTTTGGCCGATAATATTCTCAAAATCGTACGTTCGGTTGAGCTCCTGTCGCAATAATGAATTTTCGATCGATATGGCACGGTAGTCGAGCAGTTTCTTCAACCGGTGGAGCAGATCGTCGAAATTGATGGGCTTCAGCACATAATCGGCGGCACCTTTCCGGAGGGCGGTAACGGCGGTTTCGATCGATCCAAACGCCGTAATGACTACCACAAGTGTCTCCGGCGAGCCCTGGCGGATGCGTTCAAGAAGTTCGACTCCGCGCATTTCCGGCATCTCAATGTCCGTAACGACAACATCGTACGGTTGGTCCTGTTGTTTCCGCAGGGCATCTTTGCCGTTCGGCGCTTCGTCCACCACGTACCCTTCCTTCTTGAGGATAAAGGAAAGCGATTCCCGGATGATTTGTTCGTCATCGACCACCAAGACGCGTTGCGCCATTTAAGCACCTGAAAGCGGAAATGTGATTGTGAATTTTGAACCTTTGCCGACGGCACTCTCGACGTCGATTTCACCGCCGAACGTTTTGATGATTCCGTAACTCACCCAGAGCCCCAGTCCGGTCCCCTTGCCGATTTCCTTTGTCGTGAAGAAGGGCTCGAAGATCTTCTCGCGGTCTTCCTCCAGGATGCCTTTGCCGTTGTCCCGCACCTCGATATGGACCACGTTGTCATGCTCGTAAGAGCGAAGGGCGATTTTCCCCGGCCTTCCGTCGAGGGAGTCAATCGCGTTGATGAGAAGATTGATCAACACCTGTGTTATCTGGTCCGAGACCGCAAGGATTTTCGGCAAATGACTTGCCAGGTCAAGCGTAAATTCGATGTTCTTGACGCGCTTTCCGTACTCGACGATATTCAGCGCGTCCTGGATCACTTTGTTGACATCCGTTTCCCCGGCGATGTTGACCGAGGGGCGCGAAAAATCCACAAGGTTGCGGATGATCTTGGTGATGCGGACAACCTGATTGTCGATCAGACCGAGTTTTTCCTTCGCAAATTCATCATTCGTCGTGCGCTCGATGACCTGCACAAGGGAAGAAATCGCCGTCAGAGGATTGCCCACTTCGTGCGCAAGCCCCGCGGCCAGCGTCCCAATACTCTCCATTTTCTGTGACCGAACGAGCTGCTGTTCAAGGATTTTTTGCTCGGTAATATCCCGGTGAGCTCCGAGGAATCCCAGAACTTTCCCATCCACACCGACGATCGGTGAAATCACGAGTTCGGTGTGGAACGGAAGGCCGTCCTTCCGCACGTTTTCCAGACGTCCGACCCACACTTTTCCGGCCAGGATGTGCGTCCAGACGCCCGACCAGAAATCGCGCGTGTATTTTCCGCTGTTGAGTATCCTTGGATTCTTGCCGATTAGTTCTTCCTTCGTGTAACCGCTTGCCGTTTCAAAGGCCGGATTGACATAGACCATCTTTCCGCTCGCGTCCGTAATCTGGATCGGGTTGATCGTATGCTGGATGACGTTCGAGAACCTCAGGAAATCCAACTCCATTTTCTTCTGCTCGGTGATATCCCGGGAGATGACGACCGAATACGTCTTGCCATTTGAACTCAACGTCTTGATGTCGACAGAGACGTCAATGACCGATTTGTCGGCTTTTTTGAACCGCGCTTCAAATGAAGGCGATTTGTCGATGTTCTTGATATTCTTCTCAAATACAGGAATAGATTCCCCAGCGACGATTCCACTCTTGAATAACACCGGCAATTTGTTGGCCTCATATCCAAGTCCCACGGAGGCAGACAAATTGTGATCGACCACGGTTTCGTCCTCGTCAAGGATGAAGACCATTTCTGGCAGGAGGTCAAAAACGCGTCCGTATTCTGAGAATTTTACCACTGGGTTCAGTCGATTGAGGTGTTAAGTTACGCCAACTTGTCCAGATTGGCAAGCTCTCATTGTTGAGAAAAGGCCTGACCTGAAGAAGTTCCACAGGTCACAATGTGAAGGGATAGTCGCTTGCTGCGGGATGGATAACAAACAAGGCGTGCCGGATTGGCACGCCTTGTTTTGAACATCTCAACCAATGAAATCAGAATCAGACAGTTCGCATTCCCAGGTGATCAAGAGCCCGCCGTAAATCCTCACGGTGTTCTCTGAGCCGTTTGGACATCTCCTCCATTTTGTTTCTCAGCACTTCCCTCTGTGGTGCAAGTTCGTCCGGGTCGATGCGGAATTCCTGCTCGTTCCACCGGGGAAGTTCGAAGAGGTTCTCCTGGAACGGGGGCCGATGAAACATTTCCGCATCCGGACCATTGTGACGAAATATTTCAAAGTTGTCCGAATCCTGTCCCTCCTCGACTTCAAGCGTCAAGGTCCGGGTCGCACCTTTTCGAAGGACAACGACGTCGGCTTTCTCCCCATCATCAAACTTCGAGAATGCCTTCGACACGTCTTCGAGATCGTCGATGGTTCGCTTGCCAATTTTCACGAGCACGTCCCCCGCCTTAATCCCGGCTTTCTCGGCGGGACTTCCCTTCCGGACTTTTTCCACAAGGATGCCCGTTCCATTGGGAGCCCCAAAATATTCCCCGAGTTGTTCATTCAATTCCATGAGCTGCATTCCCTGCGCCGATCTGTTTCCGAGCATCCAGACGCGCTCCCGAAGGCCATCCAGCGCGTGGACGAACTGCCGCTTCCGAGGATACTTTGAAAGGGTTACCTGCACAGTCTTCTTCTCCCCCTTCCGTCGCAGCACAACACTAACGTTTTCCCCCACGTGCGATTTTCCCACTGCCCGCGTCAACGCGTCGGCGTCGTCAATCTTCTTCGAGCCGAATTCAACAATCACATCCCCCTCTTCGATGCCTGCCGAATCCGCAGGGCTTCGCCGGACAACCTCACTGACGTATGCACCCGTCTTCTCCCCTCCATTCTCATTGTTGGCAACTTCTTCAGTCACATCTCTAATGGCGACTCCAAGCCAGGCTTTTGCCCTGGGTACGTCCTCCTGTCTGGCAACCGCGGTCATTGGACTGCAGGCGAACGCCAGACTTATCACGACAATTGCCAGTGCTGTGCGCCTGGGAAACCGTAGAATAGTATTCATCACACCCTCCTAATGGTTGATTGATGAGGGAAATTGCCGGCTCTTGCGTGCCAGACAATTCGCAGCTTCAGGAGTATAGACGGTGGGGTGGCGCGGAATGTTCCGTGCAGAGTTGCGGATGAATTACGGAACTACGATCGGGAGGGAAACGAAAAAGAAAACGGCCAGTCCTTCAAACGCCGATACCGCAAGGATCCTGGCCGATGACGATAACTCGTATGTCAGGAAATGGAAATCGAATGGTACTACGTGCGCGAGATGTTGTAGGCTCTTTTTCCTTTTTGTTCCACTTTGACTTCGAACTGAACTGCATCGCCCTGGAGTAATACTTCGCGGAATCCGGTATTCTTCACGTTGCTCTTGTGAAAGAAAATGTCTTCCCCCTCTTTGGTTGTGACAAATCCAAATCCTTTTGTTGCATTGAAAAACTTAACAGTCCCTTGATCCATACCGATCCTTTCATCGATTCGAAACAATAAACCCCAGCCGGCAGTTTGTCCG
>DATDNS010000023.1:0-5562 GCA_036518155.1 Bacteroidota bacterium | reverse complement strand
GACCTTGCATCGGGGAAGGCGCTGGCCCACTTCGGCGGAATTACTCAAAGGGTTTCGGCTGTCGTCGTAAGTCCTGACGGGAAAAAACTCCTCGTCGGGCAGGACTATGGCTACATCAACATATGGGATATTGCATCCGGAAGGCAAACAGGAACCATCAAAACCACCCTGGGAATCGAATCCATAGCCATCGACGGCAGAGGTTCCACCGTTGGAGCGGGAGGTTGGGATTTTCCGGCGCACGCATCCACAGCGAAGTTTTGGGACCTTGCAACAGGAAAAGAACTCTGCACGACAACGAACGACGGGTCATCGTGGGTGAAATCCATGACAATAAGACCCGATTTGAAACGACATCTCTGGACCGCCGGAGGCAACCTGTTCCTGTCGGATGCAACGACGGGAGCCATTCTGCAAAAATTTCACGAGTCCGACGGCGAGCTTACGTGGTCGGCGATAAGTTCGGACGGCAAGTATGTGGTGTCGGGCGATGAAGTGGAAGCGAACATCCGGGAAGTCGGGTCCGGAAAAATTCTTAAGAAATATTCCGCACATAACGAAGCCATGAGAGTTGGTTCTGACGGAAAGACGGTACTGATTATCCTGTCGGGCAACTACCAAACCTCCACGTGGAAAGTCTGGGATTTTGCCTCGCAACGAGAAATCTCAAGCCGCACCGTTGGGCGCAACATGGGTTTCGGTCCGATTGCGTTGAGTCCGGACGGCAAATATGTCTTGTTGAACGAAAGTCGGACGGCGGTTCTTTGGGACATCGCAAAAGGGAAGGAACTAAGGACGTTTTCCGGCCACACGAATGTCATCACGTCACTCGGTATGAGCCCCGATCAAACGTACTGCTATAGCGGCAGCGTAGACGGCACGACAAGGTTCTGGGATGTCGCAACCGGCAGGGAAATAGCGCGGTTTGTTGCGTTTACCAATGGTGAATGGATCGTCATCACACCCGAAGGGTACTTCAACGCCTCCGCAAACGGGGCCCGGTATCTGAATGTGCGCGTCGGTGCGAATGTCTATTCCATCGACAATTTCTACGAAAAATTCTACAACCCTTCGTTTGTAGCATCCGTGCTCAAAGGCAGAAGGGAAGAGACGGCTGTTGATATGCGGAAAGGAATTGCCTTGCCTCCACAGGTGAGAATCACGTCGCCGACGCCGGGTTCTGAATTTACGTCGGATGCGTTGACGCTGACCGTGTCGGGAAAGGATATGGGAGGAGGGATCGACGAAATCCGCCTCTATCAGAATGGAAAGGTGGTTTCGGAGGATCAACGGGGGATGAAGAGCGTGGGTACTGCGGGAGTGAACCTCACAAAATCGTACCAGGTCTCCCTGCTTCCCGGGATGAACACATTCCGTGCTGTCGCGTTCAACCGCGAGAGGACGGAATCGAACCCGGACGAAATTACCGTTGAGCTCAAAGCGGCCCAGGCCGCATCAGACTTGTATCTCTTCGTCGTCGGCATCAATGAGTATGAGAACACAAAATACAACCTGAACTACGGGAAGTCCGACGCAATGGCGTTCGGGAATGCCGTTGCAGCCAAATCAAAAACGATCTTCCGAAAGGTTGTCCAGTATCAATTGTACGATGACCAAGCGACACGCCTAGGCATCGAAGCGACGTTCAGGACAATCGCGGCCTCTGCGAAACCCCAGGACGCGTTCGTGTTTTACTATGCGGGTCACGGCGTCATGAGCGAGGGGAGCGAGGCTGAACCGTCCGACTTCTATTTGATTCCATCGGATGTCATCCGATTGTACGGTGATGATGCATTGCTGGCATCGAAGGGGATTTCCGCGGCCCTGTTGAAAACCTTCTGCACGACGATCAAAGCGCAAAAACAGCTCGTCGTCCTGGACGCGTGTCAGTCGGGCGGAGCTGTGGCGAGTTTTGCCACGCGTGGCGCTTCGGAAGAGCGGGCGATCATGCAACTGGCGAGGAGCGCGGGAATGGTTCTGCTCGCTTCCACCGGAACGGAACAGTTCGCAACGGAGTTTTCCTCGCTGGCGCACGGAGTTTTTACGTACGCACTCTTGCAGGGATTGAACGGAGAGGCCGACGGAGGCAATCCGAAGGACGGGAAGATCACGGTGAAAGAGCTGGAAGCGTATTTGAACGACCGGGTTCCGGAGTTGACAAAAAAATATCGCGGCACCGCGCAATATCCCAACAGCTTTGCACGCGGTCAGGATTTTCCGCTGGGGGTGAGGTAGGTGCGCTCGCGCCGAACACGAAGCCAGTGCCTTCGGTCGGGGAGCGTGTGCACTTTCACGCTTGCTACCTGCAGTGCACCACTTCACTGAGGTGTGACACCCCGACTTCGTCGAACGATTCGATGGCTACGTAGTACTCTTGGTCGATATTGAGTGCCCGGAGTTCAAACGGATTTTCCTCGTCTGCAAATCGCTGATACGATTGATACAGTTTGTCCGGCCGGATCCCCCACCGAATATTGTACCCGACAACACCCGGGACAGGTTTCCACGAAATGAGCGCGTTCCTCCGATCGGTCTCCCGCCTGATCCGCAACATCCGGGGCGTATCCGGTAATGGTCCATCGGCGTTCCCAAAGACCCTGACGTCACTGATCGCAAGATTCGCAGAGGCAACGAACACGTGTTCATATTTGATATACCGGGCCTTCGTGGCTCGTTGTAGCTCAATGTAGGCGTTCGGGCGATCGCGTTTCTCGCCGGTCAGGTCGGCAATCAATTTCCATGTTCTTCCGTCGAGTGAGGAAAGAATCCGGAACTGAGTGTAGACAGTCGAATCGCTTCTGTAAATGCCCGAGCGGAAGTCCGCGAAGTTGACCTGGATTGCCCGCACGTTCCGCGGTCCCTTCAGGTCGATCGTCAGCCATTCACCCGGACCGTTGTGGGCGGCGACCCAGAACGATCTGACATTTTCGTCGGTGACGTTGCTCGCGGGAAACGAATCGTTGGCTGATGAAGCAACGGCCGGTTTTCGGTATGACAGCAGCATCCAGCCTGTGAAAAGTTCATCGGGGTTTGTCCAGCGTTCCCGGGGAATCCGGTGGGGAAAATCGCCAAACCTTGTATTGGAGAACATAACTCCGTCACCGTCGAATCCCGCCGGAAACATTGCTATGCGCCGCTCAAAATTCCAGTTGACGGCGACCCACGGAGTTCCCGTATTCCACCAATTGCCGTACTTGTCCTGAAAAGTATTTCCGTGACCCGCTCCCGCCATGAACCCTCCCGGCTTGTACGATACGGGATTGTACGGGGCATACGTGAAGGGACCGAGCGGATGTTTGCCGATGTATGTTCCGTTGGCGTACACATTGTATTCCGTTCCCGGCGCGGCATATTGGAGGTAATAGGTCCCGTTGTGCTTCGTCATCCAGGCTCCCTCGATATACGGGCGGGTGGTATCCCGGTGGTCGCGTCCAAAGCGTTCCCAGCCGTGGAGGTCAGAATGGAGTGAGAGCAGCGCTACCGGTGAACCTTTGCAGACAAGATGCCGTGCTTTGTCAAGCTCGCTTCCCCAGATCGGGTAGACGTTCGACGATCCCCAGAACATGTACCAGCGATCCGTGTCGTCATCGTAGAAAATGTCCGGATCCCAAGGACCTTTCACGGAATCCGGAAGCTGGGGGAGGAGACGATTGAAATACTCGAGATGTCCCGATGAAGGATCGGTTGTGAAAAAGATCGGCCGCCGTTCGAACGTCGATTGTAGAAGGTAGAGTGTATCGCGGACCGAAAGCGCCGCGGGGGCACAGATATCTTCCACGGGCCATTTGTCGGGCGTGACGTAGTCCCAGTGCAAAAGGTCGGACGAGTGCCACCATCCGCCTGATATGGTGACGAAGAGATAGTATTCATTCCTATGGTTGACGATGACCGGGTCGGCGCCGCTGCGGTAGGATATGCCTTCGTTCATCTGCTCGAAATTGTATTGATAATTGATATCGATGGGATTGCAGTATGTCGTGATGCCGGACGACTGCGAAAGCAGCCTGGAACCGGCTGACACCACGAAGGTGATGAACAGAAAGCGGATTCTCATATCCCTTGTCTTTGACGTGATACAACCGGGTACTGGCGCAACGCAAGGTCCTCAACTCGAGACGGTTCCCTTTTTTCAAAAGCCAGGTTTCTCAGGTGGCTCAATCGGGAATTTGTTCACGGCATGCGCTTCTGCACGGAAGGCGAATTACTCTGATGGCAATCCGCTCTGTTTTGAAAACGCCTCGAGCCTCTCCAGCAACTCCATCAGCTCGCGCTGCTGTTCGGTGTTCGCATTTGGCCGGAGTCGCTCCACAAAGAGTTTTGAAAGGTCGAGAAGCGACTTGGAGCCAAACGCCATCATCCCGTACTGCTTGCGGAGCAGGGAGAATGTCCGGGAGACGAGCTCACGGGAATGTGCGGGAAGGCTGGTCAGGAGTTCTTTTTCGTGTTTGTCCAGTTCGGTCCGCGTCGTCGCGAGCGAGGTATCCAGTATCGTTGCAACAGATCTGACACAACCCGAGAGGAGCGCAAATGTTTCGCCCGTCACCGTTCGGCCTTCCGACTGCCGTTCGCGAAGCGCCCGCTCTTTGCGGAACAAGTACTGTTCGTGCGCGGTGTTGATGATGTGCGGGAGTTGATCCTTCGCGAATCGCTCTTTCCGGATATAATCGTAAGCCCCGAGTTTCATTGCCTCAACCGCGATGTTTTCCGATCCCGCTCCCGTCAGCATGATGACCGGTGTGTCCATTTTTTGCTCGAGCATCCACTGCAAAATGTTCAAACCCGAACGCCCCGGCATGTCGTAGTCCAGAATGATGACGTCGAACTGTTGTTCGCGGAGTTTCTCGAGAACTTCATCCCCGGAGGCGCACGCTTCAAACGTGTACGCCTCTTTCGGCAGCAGTACTCGCTGCAGGACCATGCGAAACGAGTTTTCGTCTTCGGCGATGAGGACTCTGATTGGTTTGGGCGCGTCCATTGTTCTGACAAATTCTTATGAGATGGTTGGTTCGTCCCCCTGCACACAAAAGATAAGACCTTTCGACCACGCCTGCAAGAAGAGCAGAATTGCGCCGAAGGTGAAGGAGCGACCTTGAACTTCTTTTGCTGTCCGGCTCCTTCGCCGGATGCCACTCATCGTATGAACGGGAATTTGATCAGGTGAATGTCGTCGTACCGTTGTGCAATTGCGAAGGCCGCAGGCCTGTTGCAATCTGATGCTCACCGCCAACGCAGGATGATCAGATTGCCGCATCGGAATCCCGACTGGTTGGTATACTGACTCGCACTGACGAAGTCGTCTCTTTTCTTTGGGTCAACGTCTCAATACTGGTTTGCCAGAAATCGGAATTGATATTACTTCGTCATTACGGTTTTCCAGTCAGACTCGCCCTCCAGGCTGCGACGTGTTGAGGCGATTGCGTTTTCTGCAATTCGATGCACTTCAATGGGACTGCTCACCAAGCACCACTTATCACGCACTCTTCATTGCTTTCCGCTTTTTGCTTTCCTCTCCCATTTTCAATACATTTTCACAACGGTTTCTCGCAAAAATGGGTCGGAGCG
>DATDNS010000022.1:0-2043 GCA_036518155.1 Bacteroidota bacterium | reverse complement strand
TGCCGCTTCCCTTGCGGCACACGCGGACAAGCTGCGGTACGTCGCCCTCGAACAGGATTCAATCGGCGGAACGATTTATCATTATCCGAGACAGAAGATGGTCCTGACATCGCCCGTTGATTTGCCGCTCCACGGAACGATCAAAGCCTCGGAGATTTCAAAAGAAGAGTTGCTCGAAGTGTGGCAGGAAATCGTCAAGGGATTCAAGCTGAATATCCTGACGAACCACAAAGTAGAAAGCATCGAAAAGCGTCAGAGCGGGTTCGTTGTAAAGGCGGGGGGAAAGGAATGGACCGCAACAAACGTCCTCCTCGGCCTTGGTCGGCGTGGAAGTCCGCGCAAGCTTGGCGTCCCCGGCGAAGAGCTTCCGAAGGTTGGTTATAAACTTATTGAGGCGAAAACCTATCATCACAAGCGCGTGCTTGTCGTTGGCGGCGGGGACAGCGCCGTTGAAGCCGCCGTGGGCATTGCGAGCCAGCCGGGAACAACTGTCACAGTCAGCTACAGGAGAGAAGGGTTCGTCAGGCTGAAAGAGAAGAATGAACAGAGCATCACCGGCCTCACGGCGTCGAAGCGAATCAACGTGGTCTTCAACTCGAACGTTGCCGAAATCAAGCCGCAGAGCGCCATCCTGACGCTACAGGACGGAAAGAAACTGGAAATACCCAACGACTACGTCTTCATCTTCGCGGGGGGAGAGTTGCCGACGGAGTTGCTGAAAAAGATTGGCGTTCGATTGCGTGAAAGTGAAGTGGATGCAAAAGCAGCATAGGAAGAAGCATGTCGTTGAGCACATGCCTGTGGTTCAAAGTTCTCATCAACTTAACGAAGGAAGCACATCATGGCAATGATTTACCATCAACTTCAGATCCAGGCTGCAGCTGCGAAGGTGTACGAAGCCCTCACCACGCAGGATGGGATTTCAAAATGGTGGACCGCTGATTGCGTCGTCAAGCCGGAAGTCGGATTCACAAACGAATTCCGCATCGGCACCCAGGCGCACTATAGAATGAGGGTCATTCATCTCGCACCCGGCCATTCTGTGGAATGGAAATGTCTCAACCAGCATGATGACTGGAGTGGGACACAGATTTCGTTCCATTTGACGGAGAAAGCCGGTATCACCTGCCTTGACTTCAAGCATCAGGGATTCCCGACCGAATCGGAGGCCTTTGGGGCGAGCAGTTATCAATGGGCGCTGCAGCTGAGAACTCTCAAAGAGTATTGTGAGTCGTCAACTCAGCAGCCCGACAAGCCGAAAGAAATCCGTCTGGCCGAAACAGTCCAGACCGGCAGACTCTGACCCGGGGCAGGATGCTGTGGTGATTTGAAACTGCAGGATCGTGAGAAGAGGTTCAGCGGACGGATTGCGCGGGGGGCGTAATTCAAATGTGGAGGGAAGGTAATGCACTTCATTGGTTAAGAATTGATATGAGGAGCATCAATGAGCAGGACATTGTACGTTCTCCTTGTATTCGCGTTCACAATCAATCAAGATTCTTTCGCTCAAGACTCGCCGCACGGCGACATTCATATCCTTTGCCAGGCGTGCCATACTACGGATTCCTGGCAGATGCGCCGTGATGCATCATTTAACCATTCCCAAACCGGATTTCCCCTTGAAGGGCAGCACCGGTCTGTCGATTGCGTAACCTGCCATACTGATCTGAAGTTTTCCGGGACGAATGCAAGATGCACGTCGTGCCATACCGATGTTCACAAGGCCGAGCTAGGGAACAATTGCACACGATGCCACTCCATGCAATCGTGGAAAATTGCGGATATGATCCAGAAACATCAGCAGACAAGATTTCCCCTGGTGGGGAAACACGCAGCGGTGGATTGCCAGAGCTGCCATACCGGATTCACGAGCAACCAGTACCTGGGGACGCCCACGACGTGCATCGGGTGCCACCGGAACGACTACCTCACTGCGACAAACCCGGGCCACGGAGCGGCCGGTTTTTCGACGAATTGCGCGCAATGCCATCTGGTCAGTTCGCTGACGTGGCAGTCAAGCTTCGATCACAATCTGACGGCGTT
>DATDNS010000021.1:0-4804 GCA_036518155.1 Bacteroidota bacterium | reverse complement strand
TCTCATCGCATTCCGGATGGTTTCAGGCTGCTCGTGGATTTCTTTCATCATGAAATGATCGAAACCGCCCCGTTCAATCTGCGAGAGCTCGAACGTAATTTCCTGGATCAGCTTGTTCTTCGTCATGCCGTCTTTGATGCTTTCGGTGCGAAAGCCTCCGGCGGTCAGCTCGGCGACTTCACCGTCCTCGAGGTAAACGACCTGGCGCGTATGCTCAATGATGGCGGCGGCATCCGCGGCAACAATATTTTCGCCTTCTCCGATTCCAAGAATCAACGGACTTCCCATTCTGGCCGCCACAATCTTGTCGGGTTCGCGCGTTGAAAGGACGACAAGGCCGTAGGTTCCGGTGACTTCTGCCAGAGCGAGGCGAACTGCTTCAAAGAGGTTCGGCGTCTTCTTGTAGAAATCCTCGATGAGATGGGCGAGAACTTCCGTGTCTGTCTCGCTGACAAACTTGTGCCCTTCTCGCTGAAGTTTTGTCTTGATCGCAACGTAGTTTTCAATAATCCCGTTGTGGATGACGGCGATTTCGCCTTTGCAATCGGTGTGGGGATGCGCATTGACATCGTTCGGCTCACCGTGCGTCGCCCAGCGCGTGTGCCCCATCCCAACGTGTGCTTTGGGCAAAGGAACGCCTTTGTTGATCGCATCTTCAAGGTCCTGTACTTTCCCCGCCTTTTTTTGTATCACCATGGTGCCGCCGCTGATGAGCGCGACGCCGGCAGAATCATAACCGCGGTATTCCATGCGCTTCAATCCTTCGAGAAGAATTGGGAGCGCATCTTTGGGACCTATGTAGCCGACTATTCCGCACATACAATTGTTCTTCCTATTGCGTCATTCCAATGACACCCATCATTCTGCCCGACCGATCACGATCCCTTCGGTAGGAATGATAGATGTTTAGATTGCAGATCGTACAGTGTTCGTGGACTTCAATGTTGACGTCCGGGATTCCTCCCAGGTGCAGCTGCATTTTGTTCGCTTGTTTCAGGTCGAGGTACGTCTTCCCCCCGCGGCTGGACAGGACTTCCGACCCAAACTGTTTTGCTACGTCTTCGCCAATCTCGTAACAGCACGCGGCGGCCGAAGGTCCGATGAAGGCAAGGGTCGTTTCAGGCAATGAACCGAACTCCTGCTTCATGGTTCTGATGGTGTTGAGGAGAATCTGTTGTTGTGTCCCCCTCCATCCGGCGTGCACACACGCAACGATCTTCTGCTCCCTGTCATACAGAAATATGGGGACGCAATCGGCAACAGTGACCGATAGAAAGACATTCGGGGTATCTGTCATCAAGGCATCGCAATCTTCGTATGCACCGGCGGCGGAGATTTTTCTGATCGTGGCCGTATGACGCTGACGCGGACTGGCCACCTGATCCGGCGGGATTCCAAGCGCGGCTAAGAAACGTTTGCGGTTCTCCTCCACGTGCTCTCCCGCGTCCCCCACACTGTAGCTCGTGTTCATTCCGTATGGTTCGCGACTGACACCACCGTTTCGCGTTGAAAGTCCGCATCGCAGCGACGGGATGCCCGAGAGTAACGATGAACGTACGACCGCGGCCGGCTCCATGGCTTCAGACAGGGAGACTGATTTCGACGGTTGTCCCTTTGCCGGGAATGCTGGAGAGGGTGATGGTACCATTCAGGTCCTGTATCACTTTCTGCGAGATTGCGAGACCCAATCCGGTACCGTCTGTCTTGGTGGAAAAATTCGGCTCAAAGACTTTTGTGAGCAAATTCCCGGGTATCCCTTCACCCGAATCCTTGAAACGCAGTGTACACCTGTTGCCGACACGCCCTGACTCTATGGCAATTGTCCCTCCACGTTCCATCGCCTGCACACTGTTACGGATGATATTGATGAATACCCGACGCAACTCGTCTTTGTCGGCAATCAACTGCGAATTATTATCGTCAAATTTGACCCGAAATTCAATTCCCTTGATGTTGTTGAACAGCTCGACACATTCAAGGACTGTTTCATCAAGGCTGATCCGCTCAAATCTCTTTTCGGGCATCCGTGCGTAATGGGAAAATTCGGCGGCAATCCTTGATAATGCGTCAATCTGCTCGATGATAATCTGCGTAGTGCGGTCGACGATGCCCGGCAAATCTTTCGCCTTGTCCCTGAATGCCTGTCGCAGGTGCTGGATCGACAGTTTCATCGGCGTGAGCGGGTTCTTGATTTCGTGTGCGACCTGTTTTGCCATTTCCGTCCATGCGAGTTTCCGCTCTGCCGCAGCAAGGTTGATCCGGCTTGTTTTGATCTCGTCCACCATTTGATCGAACGATTTGACGAGCTGTCCAATTTCGTCCGACGAGCGCTGCCTCACGCGGACATCGAGATTCCCCTTTCCGATTTCCTCCGCCGCAGAGGTCAACTCCCGCACGGGAATCGAAAGCTGCCGGGCGATCCCCCAGCCCGCAGACATAATCAAGATGACCATGATGGCGTAAACAGCGGCATAGTACGCGTTGCGCCGTGCAAGCTCTTCCTCCAAATCGCGCTGCCGGTAGGGCGCAGGAACAGCCAGCACGCCGACGAATCCACCCTGCAGGTACAGCGGTCTGTAGCCGACTGCGTAGCGCACTGATCCAAGGTTTTCGTCATCGATCACGAACTGTTTTCCGGTCAGAACAATCCCTGCAAAGACATTTCCCGGGAGCCTCGAATCGAGGATCGATGCCTCATACAACTCGGGTCTGCTGCTCGCCTGCACCTGACTCCGGTGATAAACTGTAAAATCGAATCCGAGGTCGGAGGAGGCGACTTCTGCAAAGTCATTGTTGATTCCCTTGAGGAAATCGTCTTCATCAGTCACAGAACTGAGAATCCTGCGGGAGATCAGGTCGAGGTCCCTCGAAAGAGTCTTCTTCATCTGTTCATCCAGGCTCTCCGATGTAAACGTCCGATTGTAATAACTGAGCAGAATAAGAGGGATGAATCCCAGGACGAGGAAGGATATCAGCAATTTCATCCTGAAGGTGAAGATCAATGAGCGTCGGGCATTCACCGATTTGACAAACTCATAGGTCGCAAGGAGGGCGAGAAGAGAAAGCGCGGCGCTCAGCAGCTTTAGAAAGTCAAAGATGTGCCACCGGTAATCGATCGACTCAAGGCTGACTTCGACGATCTTGTCCGGTGCGGCCGGATCACGCGCAAAAAGAGATTCGTATCGTTTCCCGCCTATGGTTTCATCGGTCCAGAACGAATTCTCGTTCCCGGCTGAAAAGCGGCCGGTCACGGAGGAAGGCAGGCCTGTTTCTGACGACAATTCTTCGTGAGTCGTTGCAGTCAGTTTGCCGCGTTCAAAAATTGACACCGTTGTGGGTCTGTAGACATTCTGGAGGATGTTGTTCCGGCTGGACAGGACTGTTTCATTCTCCACACCGCCGAACATGCTTTTCTCCGAGGCCGAAAGCAAAAGAGCCACACTTCCAAGGAGTTTCCCCTGGTCTGTCCGGATCGTGCTCCACAGACCATAACTCTTCGATGCACCAAGCGGTCCCGTCCTGTCCAGAGCCACGACAGATTCTTCTTCGTTCTCGAAGACCCTGGTGAGTAGTTCACGCTGCTCAAAGGTGCTGAGTCCCACAGAAAACCGGCTCACTTCCCTGCTGAGATCGTCGTAGACAACCACTGCCGAATTGTACCCCTCCCTGCTCATCAGCGTCTTTGTCCAGAACAAAAACGCCAGGTTGCTGTTGTTCTCGCTCGGAAGCCCGCCCGCCAGGGGCTGTGCCTGAAAGGCTCCGGAGATCGAACGTAATCCGTCGCTGAGGATGAACGAGATCCAGCTGTCAAGCGGACGGAGCAATTCCCGGGCGTACGACTGTACCTGATCCCGTTCCTTCACGTGGATCTGGTGATCAGTCACAGCCAGCGACACCAGGCTCGAAGTCAGGATGAGGAGGGTTACGCTCCTCCAGTTTATGACCCGCGATCTGAGTGTGGCAACATCGATTTTGTTGAATCGTTCCGCCACCCCGTAACCGGCCAGAAGAACTATCAATGAAAGGTACCACGGGATGAGAGGTTCGGTGTTGAGAAGCTGGAACCCGATAAACAGAATAAAGAAGAGCGACGGCAGGAACAATGGACCCGGTTTACGCCCGCGACGGTCGACGGCCCCAACTGTGCCTGCGATGAAACAGGACAGCAGCAGAACAATCCCGGCAAACCCCACACTCAGAACGAGAATGTTCCATTGCATCACGTAGACCATCGGTGAAGGGAGCGTCGTCAACGGATCGTGAAATGCCAGCGTGGAATCGTTGATGAAACTCCTGATCACTGCGGCATAGCCGCGTGCACACCACAGGATGGCAATGCCTGCAACCAGGATCAGAATCGTTCGCAGAACGATTCCCGACCTGAGCATGAAGTGGGCAGGACCGTGCTCACTGTTCAACCAGGAATAGACCCGCTCAAAGCACAGTGCGACAGTCATTGCAAAAAAGACGACTGAAATGAGCGTTTCTCCCAGTGATCCTGCGATCCCGAGAGCAAACTGCGACGAGTAGACCGAAGGATTGAACACGTCGCCGCCGACGATCCGTGCCGGAAATTCCGAAACAATCCACACGGCCCTGATACCCCAGAGTCCCACAATCTCCAGGAGGAGTCGAAGCCAGTGGTTTGAGAGGTTCCTCATCTTTGCAAGAATAACCCAACCAAGGCAGACTGCGGCGAGACCAATGAACAATCCGAGCCATCGATCGATCTCGAAGCTGACTTCCTGCAAGACCGCATCCAAACGAGGTTTCGCGAAGACAATTGTGCCAACAGGGGATCCCG
>DATDNS010000020.1:0-3928 GCA_036518155.1 Bacteroidota bacterium | reverse complement strand
ATTTCACCCAATTCTGCACAAATGTGCTTTTCAGCGATGACTCCTTCGCTGATCGGAATGATGAGATCGCCTGCCTCGGCCAGAGCGGATGCACGTGAATCGACAACGACCGACGATCGCTTGATCGTCTCCGATGGAATTTCACGCAACGTGGGTTTATACGATCCGATGCCATTGATATGCGTCCCGGGCTTCACATCGGCATCTGAAAAGACCGGCACACCCGACGTTGTTGCCGTACAGATGATATCTGCCTTTGCTGCTATCGCCGGAGATTGAGCAACCACGACTGAGAGGTTCAGCTTCTTCCCCATTTCATCCGCATATCGTTCACTGTCAGCGTTGACCGGACTGTAGACGTAGACTTCTTCGAGCTTCCTGACCGAAGCAATTCCTTCGAGCTGCGTGCGCGCCTGGACTCCCGCTCCAAAGATCACGGCAACCTGAGAATTCCTTCTCGCGAGCAAATCTGTTGCAAGTCCCGAGGCTGCTCCAGTTCTCAACGCAGTGACATATCCGGCGTCCATCAATGCCAGGGGAACGCCCCGGTCGGAATCGAAAAGGATCAACAGCCCCTGGATGAATGGAAATCCTTTCACCGGATTGTTCCCGGCAAGCGTGACGATCTTCGTAACGTAACGCCTCATCCGTGCGGAATATGCCGGCATAAGGAGGGCGCGGCTGTTTTCCGGATGCATTTCCATGGCCAGTCGTTGCGGTACGATCGCCCCACCTGAGGATAACTCCGAAAAAGCATCGCGCATGAGCGATATTGCTTCGTTCATGCTCACCAGGCTCCGAATCTCATCCGTCGAAAGTATGCGGATCGTGCTCACGACTCTTACCGTATCAGTATCAGCTTCTTTTGCGGGCGTGAAAGGAATTCCGCCCCCGTCTTCCTGACGATCACCATTTCTTCAATTGTCGCAATCCCGCGCTCTGGAACCGTCAGCCGTGGCTCAATCGTGAAGACCATGTTCTCCTCGATTGGGACAAACGGCTTGCCTCCGTATTTTTCCCAGGCCGGCCCAAGTAACGCAGTTCCGTCGTGGGCAAATCTTCCGACCTGATGCCCCAACCCGTGGGGGAATTCAGCATAGCTTTCGGAAACGATGATCTTACGGGCAATGTTGTCGATATCGACTCCTTTGGCTCCGATTCTGATTGCATTTTTCGATTCTTCGATCGACGTCACGATCGTATCGAAACCTTTCTGGACATCAGCAGGAGCTTTCTTTTCCCCCTTCCGAAGGATGTAGAATGTGCGCTGGAGGTCGGAACAATATCCGCCGACTTTGACGCCAAAGTCGATATTCAGGATGTGCCCCCGCTTGACGACACGTTTTGTGGGATTGTAATGAGCGCCGGCGGTATCGGGACCGGTGAATACAGATGGACAGGTCTTTTCATCCCATGCCAATTCGAGTCCCAAGTCTTCGACCTTCTTCTTCATGAACGAAGCGACCTCTGCCTCCGTCCTTCCTGGCTTGATGAAACCGGCGACTTCTACAAATATCCTTTCAGCTGCCCGGACGGCTTTTGTGATCTGGCGAATTTCGTATGGACTTTTCCTTTGGCGTAGCGAAGAAACTACGCTCTCCGCAGAAACGAGGCGATCCTGCATCCCGACTTCGGACAGAAATCCGGCGAGCGTCACGTACATTCCGTGGGTGATTCCGTCGCAGATTTCGCTGTCTTTGGAAAAATTGACTGCGATCGTCCTGGGATTCAACGTCCGCATAACCTCAAGGAACGGTTTCTTGAATCCCTCGACAAAGTCGATGACCTGGTCGTAGACGTCGAGATCTTCAACCGATCGTTTGTCATACTTCCCGACAATTGCAATCTTCCTTCCTGTCGCCGATACAATGAATGCGGAATGCCACGTCAAAGCGCCGTCGACGAGAAAAGGCAGGATCGGGTCGCCGTTCAGTGCAGTCTCCCGGACGAACGTAATCCAGCAATCGAGGCCGAGTGCATTCAGGATGTTTACCGCTTGTTCAACTTTTTCCTTGATGAGCATGATTTGACTCGCTTGGTTGGAAATTCAATGTACTTGTTCAGCAATGTGGAGGATCAATGCAGTCTGGGATTCCGCAGGACACTATCGCGCGAGGCTTCGCGTGCTTTCACGATGGTATTGCCGTGGAACTCAGTGGAAACAATCTCCTTTAACGAGGATGCTGCACCTGACCGGGAATCAACGCGCCGTGTGAGAGTTCCGTGGCATGGGGCGAGACAAAACTCTGGTGTTCCGTTCGCGTAATGATTTCGTCCTGCAGGGATTTGCCAAGATCGCAGAAATAGTCGCTGTATCCGGCAACGCGTACGATCAAATCGCGATACTGGTCAGGATGTGCCTGTGCCTCCCGGAGTGTTCGTGCGTCGATCACGTTAAACTGAATGTGATGTCCGCCGAGCGTAAAGTAGCTTCGAATGAGATGTACGAGATTGTCGATCCCTTTCTCAGTGGCGAGGAGGGACGGAGTGAATTTCTGGTTCAGGAGCGTGCCTCCGGTCCGGACGTGATCCATTTTCGCTGCCGATTTCAGTACGGATGTGGGACCGTATCGGTCTGCCCCCTGGACGGGTGAAATTCCCTCGGAAAGAGGCGTCCACGCCTTTCTTCCATCGGGTGTGGCCCCGGTAACCGAACCAAAGTAGACGTGACAGGTCGTTGGGAGAAGATTTATCCTGTATGTCCCTCCTTTGGTATTTTTGCGTCCGTTCACAGCGTCGAAGTACGTTTCAAACACGTGGAGCATCACACGATCAGCATATTCGTCGTCATTGCCATATTTCTGTGTACGATTTAAGAACAAAAGGCGGGTCTTCTCAAATCCTCCGAAATCAGCCTTAAGGATCCGCAAGAGATCCGACATCGAAATCGTTCTTTCGTCAAAAACATGCAATTTCATAGCGGCCAAACTATCAGTCATCGTGCCAATACCGACCCCCTGAATGTAGCTTGTGTTGTAGCGGGCACCTCCGTCGTTGTAATCCTCTCCCTTCGCGATACAATCATCAATCAGGATCGAAAGAAACGGCACAGGCATGTATTCCGCATACAAACGTTCGATGACATTGTTTCCGCGCACCTTGATGTCGATGAAATGGTTGACTTGTTTTCTGAATGCGTCCATCAGTTCATCGAACGACGTAAAGTCGTCGGGGTTCCCGCTTTCAACACCGATCTTCTTCCCGGTGCGCGGATCAACACCGTTGTGAAGCGTAATCTCAAGCACCTTTGGCATATTGAAGTAACCGGTCAGGATATAGCTTTCTTTCCCGAAGGCGCCCGTTTCGACGCAGCCACTCGCCCCTCCGCACCGTGCATCTTCCACCGACTTACCCTGCCTGAGAAGTTCTTCAACGATCGTATCCGCGTTAAAGACAGATGGTTGTCCCCATCCTTTGCGGATGATCTTCCCTGCCCGTTTGATAAACTCATCCGGGTTCTTCCTGCTCACCTGGATATTGGAGCTTGGCTGAACCAGCCGCATCTCATCGATCACGTCCAGAATCAGGTATGTCAACTCATTAACGCCGTCGCTTCCGTCGGCACGCAAACCGCCGGTATTGATGTTTGCGAAATCGGTGTAGGTGGAGCTTTCCGCAGCCGTGACGCCAACTTTTGGCGGAGCAGGTTGATTGTTGAATTTCACCCAGAAACATTGGAGCAGTTCCTCCGCCGCCTCACACGTTAGAGTCCCGTCCTCGATCCCTTGCTTGTAGAACGGGTAGAGATGTTGGTCAAGTCGCCCGGGATTGAATGCATCCCAGGGATTCAGTTCAGTCGTTACACCCAGATGAACAAACCAATAGTACTGGAGTGCTTCCCAGAAATTTTCCGGGGCATGTTCTGGGACGCGACGGCAAACCCCCTCCATCGTTTTCAATTCTGCTTTTCGTCCCGGATTGTTTTCGT
>DATDNS010000019.1:0-3366 GCA_036518155.1 Bacteroidota bacterium | reverse complement strand
CACGTTACTGTTCACCAAATCCAGGAGATAGTACAATGAAGAAGCTCATGCTGGTGTTGGCGCTTGCATTTGCCGTCGTGGCGAGCACGACAGTGTATGCACAGGAGATGAAGAAGGACGAAAAGCAGGAGACGAAGAAAGATGAAATGAAGAAGGACACCAAGAAGAAGACCACAAAGAAGAGCACAAAAAAAGCGGCAAAAAAGTCTTCCAAGAAATCATCGAAGAAAGAAATGAAGAAGGAAGAACCCAAGAAAGAGGAAATGAAGTAAGAGAGACATTCTTCTTGTAGCATCTCTTAGAGAACGCGGAGGCGGTGCCTCCGCGTTCTTCGTTTATCAGGCCGGCAGATGCTATTCACCCCGGCACGCAATTTCTCTTGTCGCAGACCACAACCCGCTCAAACACAAATAAAGGCAACCAGGGGATTTTGACGGCGGAAATGAATTGAGAAAACCCGACCGAGGTGCTGAGGCAACCGAAGACGCTTACCCGTTCAAACCGTTTTTGAGACGGTCGATTTGAGACCGGTCCCCGATGATGATGAGCACATCGTCCGGGTGCAAGGGCGTCTCGAGGGAAGGGTTGAATTGGAATCCCGCTTTCCTTTTCTGTTTGAGGGAGACGAGCACGACACCCGAATTCTTGATCGGTTCGCATTTGGAAAGAGGGAGTCCGACAAAGCGGGATGAGGGTGCAATGGTCACCTCTTCAACCCGCAGCGACGGCGTTCCATAGAGCATCGTGTCGAGAAATGAGACAGTCGTTGGACGTATGAGCTCGGATGCCATGCGCATGCCGCCGATAAAATTCGCTGAGACGGCCGTATCCGCGCCGCTCCGGAGGAACTTGTCTTTTGCCGTGATTTCTTCAACCTTGGAGACAATTCGCAAGCTGGGATTCAGACCCCTTGCCGTGATGACCACGAAGAGATTGTCTTTGTCGTTCGGGAGCGCACTCACGAGGCCCGCCGCACTCTCAATCCCCGCCGATCGCAACACCTGATCGTCCGTCGCTTCGCCTTCAACAACAGGCACCTGATCGCTGAGCAGAGCTTTCACCTTGGTCGGATCTTTTTCGATCACGACACATTTGCGGCCGGTCTTGCGGAGCTCGTCGAGGACGTGTGAGCCGCTTCGCCCCGCGCCGCACAGGATATAGTGATTCTTCAATTTGGTGATCTGCCGATTCATTCGCTGTCTCCTTAGAATTCCCGTCATTTCCCCTTCAACAACAAAAGTGGTGATTTCAGTAAGAGCATAGAAAATAATACTCATGCCGCCAAGGATCAGGAGCATGGTAAACGCACGGCCGGGCAAGGTCAGCGGGTGAGTCTCGCCGTACCCTACTGTGGCAAGCGTAATGACCGTCATATACAGGGAGTCGAAGAGGGACCATCCTTCGAGGTAATGGTACCCCAGTACGCCGGAGGAAAGGATGAACACAAGAAGTCCGGAGAGTTGAAGAGCTCTCCGCACGGTCTGGTCCATTCCGGAAAAAGGGTTTTTGAAATCCACGGGAAGAATATAGAGAGAATTGCGGTAAAAAATCCCCGATGATCCGTTCAACCGGAGATCAATGTGACACAAAACAATTGGACCTTAACCGCTACCACCGGGGGGCGAAGCTCACTCCCACGGCAAACATCGTAACATCCCTCAATCTTGAGAACTTCGACCCAAACAAAGCTGGCATACCATACGAGTATCTTCCCTCGGCAAAACCGTCAAATCCGGAAGAAAGATGAATTTCAAGACCGGCCATTGCGTCCGGCGTAATCGTGCCTGTGAGTCTGCTGCTGGAGGACCAGCTGACAAGTTGCGCACCGAGGCCAAGGTATGGCCTCACGCTGCCGTCGGCAAGGTATGTGCGCCAGTCAAACCCGAAAAATGAAAGTCCGAAGGCAAAGCGGGATTCCCGCATGGCACCGTTGGAGATTGGCGGTTGAAGTTGGTACGGTCGCGTCTGATCGTAAACGAGGAAGGGTTCAGTTCGGTAGTACGCAAACCCGTCCGGACGAACTGTGACACCACCAAACAGGCTGAGACGGCTTGAAGAGAGTTCGCTTGAAAGGTATCGCAGACCGATCGTCGGACCGGTAACAGCTTCTCCGTCCAGCACATAATGCGTAACACCTGCAAGCGGCGCAATGGAAGACCTGTTCGGGTTTTGCGCCAGCGCGACGCTGAAAAACAAGACGAGATATGTTAAGGAGTACTTCATCGCGATATCTCCTTCCCCAGAAACGAGCCGGTTGTATGAAAAGTTTCAGTGCTTTCGCACAGTCTCAAATTCCCGCCAGTCTTCCGCGTAGGTGTGAAGCTTTTTCGCAACCAAGAAATTGACTGTATCGGGTTCAAACTCTCCTTTGGAGTTTTGCTTCCCGGCCTTGACACCGGTGAGGAGTTCAATGCCCTCGTCGATTGTTCGGACCGAATAGACCTGAAATTTCTTCCGACGGATTGCCTCGATAACATCTTCCCTCAACATGAGGTCGGGAAGGTTTTTTTCCGGGATCATGACTCCCTGGCTTCCGGTCAATCCGATCGCCTTGCAGACATCGTAGAATCCCTCGATCTTGAGATTGACACCTCCGATCGGCTGGATTTCCCCCTTCTGGTTGACGGACCCGGTCACCGCGAGATCCTGGCGAATGGGAATTTCCGATAGACTCGAAAGGATGGCATAGATCTCTGTTGAAGAAGCGCTGTCGCCGTCGACGCCCCCGTACGACTGCTCAAACGTGATGCTCGCGTCCATCACAAGCGGTTTCTTCTGGGCAAATCTGCTCCGGAGATACCCGCTGATAATGGCAACGCCCTTATTGTGCGTTGGGCCGCTCAACTCGGCTTCGCGTTCGACATTGATAATGCCCCCCCTTCCCAGCGATGTCTTTGCCGTAATCCGGGATGGTTTTCCGAATGCGTGCTCTCCCACGTCGTAGACCGACAACCCGTTTACCTGGCCGACGACAGAACCGGACGTATCGATCATAATGGACCCATCGACAATCATATCCTGAATCTTGTCCTCCACCAACTTGACGCGATAGACCCGCTCTTCGATTGCTTTCTCGACCTCTTTCCCCGTGACGACAGGAACTTTTGTTTTTGAAGCCCAGTAATTGGCTTCCCGCGCAACGTCGGCAATCATGTTAAAGCGTGTGGAAATTTTCTTTTGCCGGCCCGAGAGCCTGACTCCGAACTCGATGATCTGGGCGAGGGCGGTAGCGTCGAAGGGTCTCAGATGTTCGTCATCGCAAAGCATTTTGATGAAACGGATGTACTGGGTAATGGCGTTGGCATTCTTGAGCATCTCGAAATCAAAGTCAGCGCGAATCTTGAAGATCTTCTTGAAATCTTCATC
>DATDNS010000018.1:0-7819 GCA_036518155.1 Bacteroidota bacterium | reverse complement strand
GGCGACCCGGTCCAGAAACCACCGGTCGTGGGAGATAATGACCGCGCAACCGGCAAAATTGTTGAGAGCCTCTTCCAGCGCGCGAAGAGTGTTGACGTCGAGGTCGTTGGTTGGCTCGTCGAGCAGCAAAACATTGGCCCCGTCTTTCAGAATTTTGGCGAGGTGAACGCGGTTTCTTTCTCCGCCGGAAAGGACGCCTGTCGGCTTTTGCTGGTCGGTACCGCTGAAATTGAACCGTGCAACATACCCGCGAGAATTGACTTCACGGTTGCCGAGCTTAATGAGTTCCTCACCTCCCGAGATTTCCTGCCAGATCGATTTCTTCGGGTCGAGCGGACGGTTCTGGTCGACATAAGCCAGCTTCACGGTATCGCCGACGACAATGCTCCCGGAATCGGGTTTTTCCTGTCCGACGATCATACGAAACAAGGTCGTCTTGCCTGCACCATTCGGGCCAATGACACCGATGATCCCGCCGCGTGGGAGGGAGAACGTCATGTCTTCACACAACAAATTGTCACCGTAACCTTTGGACACGTTGTTGGCCTCGATCACAAGGTCGCCCAAACGAGGCCCCGGTGGAACGTAGATTTCGATTTCGTCTTCCCGTTTTTCCGCCTGGTCTTCAAGCATGCGTTCGTAGGAAGCAATTCTCGCTTTGCTCTTGGCGTGGCGCCCCTTCGGATTCAGGCGGACCCACTCGAGTTCGCGGGCAAGCACTCGCTGCCGTTTGCTTTCCTGTTTTTCCTCCACCTCAAGCCGTCGTTTCTTCTGGTCGAGCCACGAGGAATAATTGCCTTCGAAGGGGATGCCCTCGCCCCTGTCAAGCTCCAGGATCCAGCCGGCGACGTTGTCGAGAAAGTAACGGTCGTGCGTCACGGCGATCACCGTACCGTTGTACTGCCGTAGATGCTGCTCGAGCCACGCCACGGACTCGGTATCCAGATGGTTGGTCGGTTCATCCAATAACAACACATCGGGTTCGCTGAGAAGCAGCCTGCAGAGGGCAACGCGTCGTCGTTCACCGCCGGAGAGGATTTTGACCGGTGATTCACCGGGGGGACAGCGGAGTGCATCCATGGCCATTTCGAGCTTGCTTTCGAGGTCCCACGCGTTGAGATGATCGATCTGCTCCTGCAGCTTCGCCTGTCGTTCGAGCAGCTTCTCGTAATCCGCGTCGGGTTCCCCGAGAGCGGTGTTGACCGCTTCAAATTCATTCAGGAGAGCCATCGTTTCAGCCACTCCTTCCCGGACGATTTCCACGACTGTCTTGTCCTGATCGAGTTCCGGTTCCTGAGGGAGATAGCCGAAACGAATTCCTTTCTGGGCCGTTATTTGACCGAGATAATCTTTGTCGACACCGGCGATAATCCGCAGCAGTGTGCTCTTGCCAGCGCCGTTGAGCCCGAGGACGCCGATCTTGGCGCCGTAGAAAAATGAGAGATAGATGTCTTTGAGCACCTGCTTGTTCGGCTTGTGAACTTTGCCAACCCCGACCATCGAGAATATTATCTTGTTGTCGCTCATTGCAAATGTTAGTATATATACGTGTCCGAACCGGGAAGCACTGCGCTCCGCTTGATGCCGGATGAATATACGAAATAGATGAACGATTCCATAGAAGTACCAGTAGCCAAATCTGCTCACGCCTGCCCGGAGGGGCAGGCCATCATCCGGTGCACCCGGATCCCGAAGGTACTCTTCGCTCTCATTCTCTTCTTGTTGGCTCAAACGCTTCCCGGGCAACCACGCAAAACTCATTCATTCCGTACCGAAGCTCCCGGCCCTTCGGACCTGATCATTGAGTCAGACCCGTCGGCGCAGTTGCTGGAAGGGTTCATCCTGATCCAAAAGGCAAATTCAGGCGACCCTGTTGCAGAGCAGGAAGTCGGTTTGCGCTATTTGTTCGGTCGTGATTTTCCTGCAGACACCGTGAAAGCGGCGTTCTGGATCAAGAAAGCGGCTGACAAAAGTCTTCTCACCGCAAAATACAATCTCGCCATCCTCGACAACAATGGGTGGGGAGTGGACTGGAATCCCTTTGAAGCTTTCCGCCTGTTTCGTTCCGCCGCGAATGCATCCATGATGGAAGCCCAGTATATGGTCGGCTTCAACTATATCGACGATCTCATCGTCCCGCGCAACTGGGATACCGCCTATCACTATCTTTCGATGGCGGCCTCTCAGGGATTCAAGCCGGCAAAGGAGGCGCTCGGGGAATTTGCAAAGAGGGGAATTCACGTCGACAACGATTCAACGAGGAGGCCCGTCGATAAAGCCCCAGGTTCAAAAGTGTCACCGGTGAAGAAAGAAAAACCGGACTCGGCGTGGTCGCCAGTTTTTCTCGACCTTCAGCGCGATCCACCGACCGCTCTGGACGACACGACACTTCTCAAGGAAGCGTATCGCGAAGCGAACCTCTCGACCCGGACAACCCTGAACGAGGAGGCAGTCAAGCATCGCCGCGTCGAGGACGACACCGGAATGGTCAGGATCAAGGAATCGGCTGAGATTGGAAATCCGGAAGCTCTGACGTTGATCGGCAGGATTTATGAGGAAGGAATCGGGGTGGAGAAGAATCTCATTCTCGCCGCGGAATTCTATGTCCGCGCAGTCCGGTTTGAGTCACCGCGTGCTTCGCAGCTCCTGGGGAGACTCGTCCAGAGCGACGAGTTTCGGAAACGTCTCGACGAACAGAGCCGGAAAGACGATCCCGACGCGTTGTTTGTCTGGGCGGGACTGACCGCCCTGCGGTACGACCAGACATTGAACGATCAGAAAGCACTGGAGCTTCTCGAAAAATCCGCTTCGAGCCGCAACATCCCTGCCTTGCTCGAGCTGGGTTTGTGTTCCTACCAGGGACGCTGGGTCCAACAGGACAGACGCGCGGCGTTGAGCGTTTGGCGTGAAGCCGCTTCGCTTGGCAGCGGAGAGGCGAAGGTACGGATCGCGGCGGCGATGGTGACCGGCGAATTTGAAGACCACGGGTACGGCGCGAATCTTCCGATTCTCTTCGGGGCGGCACAGGAGGGATCCCTGCTCGCTCAACTCGCGCTTGCCTATTGCTACGAACACGGCTTCGGTCTCCCTTTGAACAAGGGAGAAGCCGCGAGGCTCTACCGTTTGTGCGCCCAGCGCGGAAGTCAAAACGCCTTTCAATCACTCCGCAGAATGTACGATGCGATCCGGCCCGGGGACAAGGAATTTGTCATCGAGCAATAAATCGCGCGGCCCGCGAACTTCCTGATCGTCTCGTGTTCGATGAATCTGCAGAATCGGGAATTCCGGACAGTGCGATGCGCATATTTGTGACGACGGTGAATTCTTCCCTTTGAGGCGTGGGGATTTTTGCGTATTTTATCCTCCCAGCATTTTCACAATTCCGAACAATACCTGAAATCAATACCGTAACGATCATGAAGCAGGAACTACTCAAGAAACTGGAAGATAAATCGTTTGTCGTCGGCGTCATCGGGCTTGGCTACGTCGGTCTCCCGCTGAATCTCTGTTTTGCGGAAAAGAAATTCCGTTCCATCGGCTTCGACATCGATCCGCACAAGGTGGATTCCCTTAACGCGGGGAAATCGTATATCAAGCATATTCCGTCCGAGCGCATCAGGAAGGCGAAGGATTCCGGATTTTTCTCCGCGACGTCAGACTATGTACGGCTGAAGGAATGCGATGCCATCCTGATTGCTGTTCCGACACCGTTGAACAAAAACCGCGAGCCGGACATGGAGTTTGTCGTTTCTTCGTGCGAGGCAGTCTCAAAACAATTGAGGAAAGGCCAGCTGGTGGTCCTGGAATCCACAACGTATCCCGGAACGACCGATGAGCTCATGGTGCCGATCCTCGAAAAAAGCGGGCTGAAGCTGGAGAAAGACTTCTATGTCGGGTTTTCGCCGGAGAGGGAAGACCCCAACAACAAAGATTTTCGCACCGAAACGATCCCGAAGGTTGTGGGTGCAACGTCGCCCGAGGGGCTTGAAGTCGCAGACCTGATGTATCGTCAGATCGTTGTCCGTACCGTCCCCGTTTCGTCGACGCGCGTCGCTGAGTCGACCAAACTTATGGAAAACATCTTCAGGTCCGTCAATATCGCTCTTGTCAACGAACTGAAGATGGCGTTCATGAAAATGGGGATCAATATCTGGGAAGTGATTGAAGGAGCCAAAACGAAGCCGTTCGGCTTCATGCCGTTCTATCCGGGACCGGGCCTGGGCGGTCACTGTATCCCCATCGACCCCTTTTACCTGACGTGGAAGGCGAGGGAATACGGGGTGACGACGCGGTTCATCGAGCTGGCAGGCGAGATCAATACTTCAATGCCCGCGTTCGTGGTTCAACGGGTCATGGAAGCTCTGAACGAGGTCGGAAAGGCGCTCAAAGGGTCCAGGGTCCTTGTGCTGGGGCTTGCCTACAAGGCAAACGTCGATGACGACCGCGAATCACCGTCCTACGAGCTGATGAAAGAACTCGAAGAAAAAGGGGCGATCGTGGCGTACAATGACCCGTACGTCCCAGTCATCAAGATGACGCGCGAACACCCGCAGTACGCGGGCAAAAAGTCGGTCGAGATCACAAAAGGCTACGATCTGATTCTGATTTCGACTGCGCACGACGAATACCGGAAGATCGATTTCAAATCGTTCGGTATTCCCATCGTTGATTCCCGCAACCTCATTCACGGCAGTTTTCCGCTCCTTTTCAAGGCCTGACGGGGCGCCGGGGACGTCCCCAACAACGGGTGAGCCCCGGCACAGAACTGCGGCTCTTATCCTTGACAAATTTGTATCGTTTGGCTATCTTGTCCCCACGTCATTAAGAGAAGAAAGGCGGAAAAGCTATAGAGTAATTTGCTAAAGGTTTGTTGCCAGTGCCAGCGCTCGCGTTCTGGTTCCGGCGTTGTTGACAGAAGCCTTTATCAAATTAGCTGAATCCGCGAAAATTATTCAGCCGAATGAGAAAAGGCTTTCTCATTCGGCTTTTTTGTTTTCTATGGTAAAATACTTTCTCATCGCGCTCGCGCTAACAACGTCCGCTGTCGCTCAGCCTGCGGGGGACGTCAACGTGCTGAAGGAGGATTCCCGGTCGTTGACGCTGGAATTCACGCCCCGGTATTCGATCCGTACTGTAAAATCAGTCGATGGCCGTGAACTCAAATGTGTGATATTTCAGAGCCAGATCAATGAGGACTCCCGACCGGGGACGCCTCGGATTTCCTACCGGGGAATTCCACTGCAATTTCCCACGTCCCGTGTTTCGGTTTCGGTCGTGAGCTCCGAATCGAAGACCATGAATGACGTTCGTCCGATTCCTGTCCCAACGATGATTCCGGACCCAAAGTTCGGCCTGTCACCATCCTACGCATCCACGGTTGCCGGAAAAACTCCGGCGCGTTCACTGGCGAGTGTGACGGATGTCGGACCATCGCAGGGAAAATTTATGGGGCTTCTGAGAATCTATCCGGTCGAATACGATGAAGATGCCGGAAACGCCAGGCTCGTGACCAGGATCGTCGTGACGATTGAGTTTGACCCGTGGCCGGGCCCGGGGCTCAGGGCATCACAGCCCGTGGCCGGATTCGTTGGTCACGCCGTTTCACGCAGCGGTGTGGCGGGGAATCAGAAGATTGCGGGCGGCTCGCCGCTTGCCTTGGGAACGTGGTACAAGATGGAAATCCGGCAAACGGGTATTTACCGGATTGATCAGAGCTACCTCAAGAAAGCGAATATCTCGGTCAGCGATATCAACTCAGTCAGGATTTTTGGAAACGGCGGAAGAATGCTGCCGGAAGATCTTTCGCAGCCGAGGCCCAACGGACTCGTGGAAGTTGCCCGCTTTGTCGTCGACAATAACGGCAATGGTCTCTTCGATGCCGATGACTACGTGCTGTTCTACGGCTGTTCGACGCGTGGTTGGGACTACAACCCGTTGACACAAGCATACAGCCACTACATCAATAATTACTCGGAACCCAATGAGTACTTCCTGACGTTTGGTGGTACACCGGGGGTGTCCATGGATTCGGTTGCCTCGACAAACATTGCAGGGGCTTACACGCCGTCCGATTTCCAGGAGAAAATACTCCTGAAACAGGAACTTCATAATCTGCTGGGTGAGGCGGGCTTCGGAGCAGGGAGGCAGTGGGTGGGTCAGCACTTTGATTATTCCTCAACCGCCGCCGTGTACACAAATTCTCTTCCTGGGTTTGTCCCCGGCCTGCCCGTCCAGTACCGGTTCGTCTTTCTCACACATTCTGCAAGCGTTGACACCTTCACGGTGTTTGAGAGCGGCCGCCAGCTCGGCAACCCGATCCTGATGTATACCGTGAATGTTGACCCGGGGAATAACGTGTCCGAATACGCCTGGATCTCTCCGCAGGTAAACGTGAGCAGTACCGGGATTATTGCGGACAACAGGAGTGTCGTGAAAATACAGTTTGGAACGAACAACTCTTCGGCAGCAGGATGGATCGATTACATGGACCTGCTGTACAGGAGAAGTTTCGACGCTGCCGGAAACGCGCTGCTGTTCGATACTCCCGATACCAGCGGGGTCGTGGAGTACGTCGTCCGCAACCTTCCGACTAGCAACGTGTTTGTCTTCGACGTCACGAACCAGAATTCCGTCAAACGGATTACGCAGGTGAGGACAGACATCGCGGATGGCACGGTGAGACGGTTCCAGCTCTCTCAGACCGCCGGGAGCATCCGGAAAATTGCCGTTGTTGGTCTCTCGGGAACCCTGACGCCGACACGCATTGCTGCCGTGCCGAACACCAACCTTCACGGATTGACAGCAGGGGCGGATTTTGTCATCATCGCGCCCGGCGTCTTTGCACAGCAGGCAGAACGGTTGCGGTCGTACAGGGAATCGCACGATTCTCTCAAATCGATCGTCGCGGACATCGACGACATCTACAACGAGTTCTCGGGGGGACTTCAGGATCCGACGGCGATCCGGGATTTCCTTGAGTATGCTGTTGTCAATTGGACTGTGAAACCCCGGTACGTCCTTTTGTTTGGAAACGGGCACTACGACTACAAGAACATTGTGAGCTCGCTTCCCAATCTGATCCCGGCCTATGAATCGGTCGAATCCAACGTCGCCATCAATTCGTATTGCACCGATGATGCCTTTGTCGTGCTCGATGCCGGAGACCCCAGAACCTCCATTGCGATCGGACGAATTCCCGCACGTTCCGTCGACGACGCGACAACGATGGTGGACAAAATCATCGGGTATGAAACCAATGCGCCGTTTGATACGTGGCGCAACATCATTACCTACGTGGGGGACGATGGCCTGACATCGAGGGGCGACGATGGCGACATTCATACCGCCCAGGCAGAAGACCTCGCCGTCTACCACACGCCCGATTCGTTTGAAAAGCGGAAGATCTATCTCTCGATGTATCCTACAGTGCTCGGTGCCAGCGGTCGAACCAAGCCACAGGTGAACAAGGACATTGTCTCTGCGGTCAATCGCGGGACGCTGATCATGAATTTTGCAGGCCACGGCAACACGCAGCTCTGGACGCACGAAGCGGTGTTCACACAAGCGTCCGACCTCCCCCAGCTCGTGAATGCCAACAAACCGATTTTCCTCGTGGCTGCCACGTGCAATTTCGGCCAGTACGATGATCCAAACGACCTCAGCGCAGGCGTTCAAATTCTCCTGATGAACGGCGGCGGAGCGGTTTCAGAAGTGACCTCGTCGAGAGCAGTCTATCAGGGACTGAACGAAACGTTCAATAACCTCTTCTATGATTATTTGTTTCCTCGTGATCCCCAGGGAAATCCGCGGAGACTTGGGG
>DATDNS010000017.1:0-2110 GCA_036518155.1 Bacteroidota bacterium | reverse complement strand
TTCGCCATAAACCGTCATATGATACGTGGTCCGTTGAGTCAGGAGTGTCCCCATGAGGGCGACGCCAAAACTCCCTCCAATCTGTCTCAACACATTAAACAGTCCGGATGCCTGCGCCATACGTTCTCGTGGAATATCGCTGAGGGCAAGAGCGCTGAGGGGAGTAAAAATCAGGGCCATCCCAAGCCCCCGCAAGTACAGTGAATTCATAATCGTCGACGTTTCGGAAAACAGCGAGAGTGAACGGTTGATGAACAGACTCCCGGCCAACAGGAGGATTCCGACGATGGCCGGGAATTTCGGATTCACTTTGTCTGACAGTTGACCGGCGATGGGGGCCATCACCGCCATAATGATTCCCACGGGAAGAAACAACGAACCGGCCTGAAAGGCCGTGTAACCGAGTCCGTTTTGGAGGTACAACGGCAGGAGAAATGTGCTGCCGAACATGCCCATACCGAAAATGAACAGAACAAGGTTTGCCATCGCGAAGTTGAAGTTCTTTAACAGGCTTAGATCGATGAGGGGATGTCGTATGTTGAGCTCCACGATCAGGAAGACAACAAACCCGATCAATGAGATGGCGAAGCAGGAGACAATGAACGGCGACGTCCAGCCCCCGGTGTTCCATTCAGCATTGCCATCGGACAACGCGAGCAGAAGGAATAACAGGAATGTTGTCACGGAGACAAACCCCAGGAGGTCAAATGATCGGGTCGTCGCGGTTCTGTATTCCCGTTGAATCACGATCGTGGCAAAAACTGCGACGATACCCACGGGCACGTTGATATCGAAAATCGAATGCCAGGAGAAATTGTCGATGAGATAGCCGCCGAGTGTTGGGCCAAGCGAGACGGACGCAGCGGCGGCAATCGCCCAAAACCCGAGTGCGACGCCCCGTTTTTCCGGCGGAAATTCCCTTGTGACGATCGCCATGCCAACGGGCATGATGAATCCGGCTCCTGCTCCCTGCACAACACGAAACAGGACCAGCGCCGTTTCATTCCACGCAAGCGAACACATGAGCGAACCAACGGTGAAGAGGCTTAGGCCCAGCATGTAGGTTCGTTTGTAGCCAAAATGGTCGGCAATCCATCCTGAGGTTGGGAGGACCACCGCGAAGACAAGGAGATAGGCCGTGGCCACCCACTTGACATCGTCCACACCGATCCCGAAGGTTGCCATGATCCTTGCAAGCGATACGTCGACGATGGTTGCATCAAGAACCGCCATGAATGTCCCGATCATCACGTTGGCAAGGACCCACCACTTGTAGGAAGGATGCTCGTGATGCGGCACGCCGAACGATCCGCTCCTGGCTGAAGTATTGTTTATGGGTTCCATGTGCGACTTTTCGTACGTCCCGTAGGAACTGTGGTTGTTTCCCGTAGCATGCTATTTCACCTTCACCGTGACTTCAACGGACATTCCCGGCCTCAATACCGGGTCGGCCAGTGCGGCTGCAGAAGGGTCCGCTATCGAAATTTTGACGGGAACCCGCTGGGTCACCTTCGTGAAGTTGCCGGAGGCGTTGTTCGGCGGTATGAGTGAGAACTCGGAAGCCGTATACGTCCCGATCTCGAAGACTTTTCCGGCGAATTTGACTCCCGGATAGGCATCGACGTCGATTTCCACGGGGTCGTTGATGCGGATGTGTCCGAGTTTGGTCTCCTCGAGATTGGCGGTGACCCAAATGTTTTTGAGATCATAGATTGTAAACACGGGCTGGCCCGCCTGCACAACGTCTCCCGCGAGAACCCACCGCTTTGCGACTGTCCCATCGAAGGGGGCCGTGATGATGGTGTTTTGCAGGTCAGCCTCGACCACACCCAGTTGAGCTCGTGCTGCAGAGACTTTGGAAAGCGCGATCGACAACTGGGCTCGTGCCGCTTCCAACGCCTTCTGAGCGTGGTCGTACTGTTCCTTGGTCACGATTCCGCCTTTATACTGAACAGAAGACCGATTGAAATCATCCTGTGCACGGTTGACTTCGACTTGTGCAAGAGGAAGACTTTGCTGCGCCAAATCGAGACCGGCCTTTGCAGAAGCCTCCTGTGCCCGAAGATTCGAGTCATCAAGTCTGAGGATCACCTGCCCTGCGCGAACAGTA
>DATDNS010000016.1:0-2585 GCA_036518155.1 Bacteroidota bacterium | reverse complement strand
TCCCTTTTCCGCCTTCTCCGGCCGGAACATTGTAAAGGACGACCCGGGAATCCGCCTTGACATAGCGGCTGACGATCGACCGGGTTGAATCCGAGGAGCCGTCGTTCACGACCACCACTTTGAAACGGTCTTTGGGATAATCAAGCTTGAGCATCGATTCGATCGTCGCGGCAATGACTTTTTCCTCGTTGTGGGCCGGAATGAGAATGGAACAGGTCGGCAGCTCGACCGGGTTGGCATCCACGGAACGCCGTTCCTTGATGGAGCGGACAAAGTTGATGTATCCGAAAATGGTCAGGGCGAATTGGTAGGCAATCCAAAACCAGATCAGGATGACGACGAGAACAAAGACTACGCTGAGGTCGAGTTCAAGAAATGACATGGGATTGTGGGCAAGTGCGGAGACGTTCGGGATGCAATTTGACGGTTATTGCCTGTACACTCTTTTCGATATCCGCGGAGAGCGAGCTTCATCGTTGTTCTGCAACGCAAGGCTGCACTGCACTGGCGGATTGCCGGAGAAAATGTCAGGCATCAAGACTATTCGTGTAAATCAACGTTCTGCAAACAATTCGCAAGCATTATCAGGTTCTTTGGTAACCGGAGGATCGCCGGAGCACCTTCAACCCGGCATAGAGAACAATCATCAGGAACACGGCCAGCGCACCAAAGATCGCAATCGCCGTGCTGGACCAGAAACTTGTGAGACTGACACCGTACGTGAATTGGTCCCCCGTGAGAATATTTGCCAGGTGGTCGCCAGCAGGGAGGAACATGCTATAGCAATCATTCCCTTTGAGAACAACGGGCGTGGCGGCAACGCCATCGACCGTCATCGATGTTGGCAGGTTGCTCAGTGACACAAGCATTCTCTGCGACGATTCATACTTGAGGACGAGATTCCGTGTCCCGTAGGTTATTGAAGAGACATGGCCCGAGGCAGAGAGCAACCGCGTCTGCAATTCCTGTGATGTGAAGGTACCGACGCTCCGCTGATGCACCGTAATGCGATGGCTTCCGGACGGAATCATGTAGCGATCATTGCGGTACGGCATAATGGAGGCTCCGTCGAGGTCGATGCGCACGATGTTGGGGGGAAGCTGGAGAACAAATGCATACGGAGACTCGACTGTCCACCCTCCCTCTTCGTTCCGGTAGCGGACACCGGTCGCCATAGCATACGGAAAGAATGCAAGATCCTGCGGGTTGACACTTTGCTCGGAGTAGACACAGAACCTCGAAGCCCCATTCGCAGCACTGCGGATGAGTTCGTAACTTTCCGTTCCGGTCTGGATGAGCGTCGGAAACGGAAGGACGGCAGCCCTGTCTCGGAAGGTCAGGATATTCAGGTCGAGCATCAGCTTGGTAGAATCACCGATGAGGCCTCTGTATTGGCGTCCCATGGCGACATATCTTCGCGGATCGGTCGACCATCGTGACTGCGGATCCTCCACCTGCAGCGTGAATCCATACTGGCGTTGGAGTGCGAGGATCTGCGTCATATCCACCCCGAGCTGGGCGCGTAAATCCGGAGACCCGAGCTCATCGAGGGCGGTGACCACCACCTGGAACCCCGGTTTGCCGGCTGCAATAGTCCCGAAGGCATTCAACAGAATGCGATAGACTTCCGTGAGCTTCCGGACCCGGTATGCAACGATGGTGTCGCGAACACCATCGTTCGTCTTCCAGTACTGCGGTGATTTCGGGTCGAATACCGATGCAAGGTCGATGTGGTATTGCCGTTTCAGCTCCTTTTGCGCGCTCGGATGGCCCGGTGTAAAGAGGTCGGGATCAACGAATCCCCGGCCCGATTCAAAGTAGAGCTCTCCGAGGTTGACTCCGTCCCAGTCGTATGCATTCAACAAGGCGGTATACTCGCGCAGCATGGCCTGCACGCACAGGGTGTCGGTCAATGCCACCGCAAAGCGCCACGCAGCGGGGGTGTCTCGCCCTTTGTAGTTCTTCTCGCGCCACTCGGGATGCTCATTCCAGAATTTCTCGCTCACCTGCGGCGGCTCGAGCCACGCATAGACAAGGATGCCGTTGGCGTGGGCGAGTCTGATGAGCCGCGCGTAGTCATACGTGTATTTTGGATACTGATGCCAGCCCGAAACGTGGACAACGCGGATTCCCTCCGTCACCCACAAGTGCACAAGGTTTTCAATGCTGTACGTTTTCCTGAAGCCGGGGTCGAAGTACATTTCCGATTGCTCGCGCCTGACGATCGGACGAAGCTGGAAATAGCGTTTGACATACTCAAGGAGAAACGGATATCGGGAATAGCCCATCTGGGTATAGGGGTCGAAGCGCGAACCGATGAAAAGGATTTTCCCCTTGTCGTGTTTCGTGCCGACGACGAGCGGGGCTTCCGTAGCATCATCGGTGGCAAAAATCTCATCCAGCCTGTTGACGTCAAATCGGGAAACAAGCTCGGAATACTGCCAGGCGATACGTTCCTCGGGAAAGACGCGGTCTCGGATTCCCCGCACGGCCATCCGCGTCGAGGCAAAATGAATGCCGAAGTCCTCTGCAAAATCGGTCCTGCCGTCAAGAATGACATTTCCTCCTGACGAAACAAAGTTGTC
>DATDNS010000015.1:0-2806 GCA_036518155.1 Bacteroidota bacterium | reverse complement strand
TTTGTGCCAACCCGCAGGTAGTCATGGCCAAACCGTCAGTAAACTGGTTCTTCTGCCAGTACCTCAGGAAATTCACCGTGATCAATGTCGGCGGCAATCTGATTCTCCATTCCCATCTCCCACCGCTCAAGAGCAAGGCCTATTCACGGTTTGTCAACGAACACCTGCTGCAAAAATCGTCCGGACTATCTCACGCACAGATCGGTGTTACCAATGCCTGCCCGCAGAAATGTGATTACTGCTACAACAAAGGGAGAGGGGGAGACGTGATGGACACCGAGACAATCCTCGGTGTCATCCGCGATTTGAAATCCGCGGGTGTCTTCTGGATCGGCTTAACGGGGGGCGAACCCCTCCTGAACAAAGACATCGCAACAATCGTGGAATCGATCGGTGATGATTGTGCGAGCAAACTCTTCACGACCGGCTGCGGGCTGACGAGGGACCTTGCGCAGGATTTGAAGCAAGCCGGACTTCTCTACGTCACTGTCAGCCTGGACCACTGGGTCGAGGAAAAACACGACAGGGTGAGAAACTACAAAGGCGCTTTCAAGATTGCGCTGAGGGCGATCGAGACATTCAAGAATATCGGCGATGTGCACGTAAGTGTATCAGCGGTCCTTTCAAAAGAAATGTTGAAACGAGGGGAAGTGGAAGAGTTCCTGCACTTCCTCGAGAGGCTCGGCATCCACGAAGCCTGGTTGAGTGAAACAAAGCCTTCCGTGCAGGCATATTGGAACGTTGGTTCACAGATCACCGATGAGGAACGACAGGGCCTGATAGCACTCCAGGATCGTTGCAACAAGAAAGGCGGAATGACGGTCAACTACCTGAGTCATTTCGAAGACGTGCAGCATTTTGGGTGTACAGCCGGGCACAAAATGGTCTATGTCGACGCCTTCGGGGAAGTGAGCCCCTGCGTATTCATCCCGATGACGTTCGGAAATGTCCAGGAGCGCCCGGTTGTAGAAATCGTGAATGAAATGAGAAAACTGTTCCCTTCCGAAAATCGCTGTTTCATCAATTCAAACTATGGTGCCGTTCAAAAGCACTATCAGGGTATTTTGCCCATCAGCCGAGAGGAATCGCTGAAAGTCCTGGAAGAAGTTGAATTCGGACAACTTGCCAGGTTTTTTCAACTGCAATACCGTTAAGATTGCACTGCTGTTACTTCATGTCGCGCAACCACTTCGGAACAAACCGGTGATTTCTCAACGACTGTATCGATCAATAAGCCTGCTTCTGGCCTGCGCATTCGCGGTCGTGGGATTGACGTTCCTCACCTTCCCCGATGCGGTGATTCAGGTGTTCAACAATGCATCACGCCAGGTCGGAATGATGCAAACGCCTTCGTCGGGCCACGGGTTTTATCTGGTCCTCGCAGTCGGATACATGTACGTTGTTGCCGTCCTGGCGTTTCTGATGTACCGACACCCGGGAAACGGTCTTATGCCGGTTCTCCTCGTCAATGCAAAAGCGGCGAGCTCAATACTTTCGTTTCTATTTCTGATCGTATCACATCCATATCTCATTTATCTTGCCAACGGCATTGTTGACGGGATAATAGCGTTAGGAGTCTTCATGATGCAATCCAGAGCGCTGAAGGTTCAATAATGAATCTGCTCGGAACGATCGCTTCTATCTACGTCCCTGCGTTCATCAAAAAGCGCGAATTGATCAACTTGTTTGCGATGACGGGCTCTGCGTTCGGCAGCGAAGTTCCTGCACTGGCAGAGCTTTCGTTCAATGAGTGTCTGACGGAATATGCGAGCTATACGAAGATGGTCGTTGAACATTCGGTCGACCGTCTTCACAATCTCGGAGGCTCTCGCCAGCAACTTTGCCGTGGTGCATTCGAGCTGGGAAGCAGACTCAGGAAGCGGTTCGGGGTGGAGTCGGTCAAAGACGTGATGAGGGCCTGTAGAATCCTCTACAAATGCATTGGGATTGATTTCACGGGAACTCCGCAAGGAGACATTACGATTCACAGTTGCTTTTTCAGCCGCTTCTATTCAGACCAGGTATGCGGAATTATTTCCTGCATTGACAAAGGCCTGGTCGCCGGGCTCTCCGGGGGCGGCAGACTGACGTTCACTCAGCGAATTACCGAGGGATTCGGCGCATGCAAAGCGAACTATGTTCCACAAGAGGATCTTCGTGAAAACAGCCATCGTGGTGGGTACGGGAGCTGGTGGTGCAACTGCTGCTAAAGAGCTGCAGGGACGATACGATGTGACCATCCTTGAGGCGGGCGGAGAATTCAGGCCGTTTACGTGGAATCTTTCAACAGTAGGAAGAATCAAAAAAACGGGCCTGATGTTTGACGAACGCGAAATCAATTTGCTGTTTCCGGCAATGAATGTGCGTCGGACAAAGGAACGGATGGTGCTGGTGCGGGGGCTCGGTCTTGGCGGGACGACAACTCTTGCGACCGGCAACGGTCTGCGGATGGACGGCGCTCTGAGAAAGATTGGAATAAATCTCAAAGCTGAATACGACGAATTGGAAAGGGAAGTGCCGATCTCGACGAGTCATCAGAGACGTTGGAGAACGACAACGCGGCGCCTGTTCGATATTTGCCGTGAGATGGATCTGGATCCACGACCGACTCCGAAGATGGGGGACAACAAAAAGTGCATCAATTGCGGGCGATGCATCCTCGGATGCCAACACGCGGCAAAATGGGATAGCAGACAATTCCTGGACCTTGCCGTCTCCCGTGGAGCGAAGCTCGTAACCCGCTCAGCCGTGGAGAAAATCGTCATTGAGAACCACAAGGCGACCGGTGTCCTGGTGCGCAGAGGTC
>DATDNS010000014.1:0-2031 GCA_036518155.1 Bacteroidota bacterium | reverse complement strand
TTCACTTTCTTGGACACGACTTTCGATTTGTCACTTCAGTTTTTGCCGATTCACTGACTCCGGGAAATCTCTACGGCAACCTCTACATCAAAGGGTACGGCGACCCCAACCTCACCGGCTTTGACCTCGATTCTCTTGCATAGAGAATCCGCCCCGATTTCAATGACGCAACTTCGACGCTTGCCCGCGTGGAGAGGAATATCGAATCAGCAAGGATGGCGTCGATGTCGTTTCGGAGACGGACGAGAGGATCCAACGGGGGCCGGGGAGGAGCAAAACTTGCACATCCACCCAGCATCAACAGACTTGCAGCTGCGAGAATTTTCATTCGTGAGAAATCAATATTTGCTAATGTGTCGCGAAAAGTGGTAAGAAGCAACTGTAAGAACGTGCAGGCCGAAGGAGTGTTCTATCGAGTATCCTGTGTTCCGCTTGCAGCAGAAAGCATCGGAGCTATTCTCTATTTCGGGAATCGGAACAACCATCTTTCAATTGCATTTTGGGGCAACAACATTTACCTTTTTCGGTCAGAAAAAAATCCGGACACTCTATGGTACTCCACGATCGCTTTGTCGTCATCGCCAAGAAATATGGCGGTAAACTCGCCTTTGTTGACCGGTCGGTGGACCGAAGGTTAACGTATTCGAAGGCTCTTATTGCCGCGCTGATCCTGCAGGAGAAATTCAAACAATACGACGAAGGATTCATCGGGATCATGATCCCGACGAGTGCAGGTTGCGCTCTTGCCATGCTTGGTGCCCTCATGAGCGGCAGGACTCCCGTGATGATCAACTACTCAACCGGTGCGGCTGCAAACGCGGAGTTTGCGCAGGAAAAATGCGACTTCAGGACTATTATCACGTCGAGAGCTCTCCTGGAAAAAATCAATTGCCGAATCGTTCCAGGCATGGTCTTTCTTGAAGACCTGATGGCCAGCGTGAGCATTACAGACAAGTTGTCGGCCGCATTGCGTTCAAAGCTTCCCTCGTTTCTGCTGCGGACAACCATCCATCAGGGGAACCCCGACGACACTCTTGTCATGCTCTTTACAAGCGGCAGCGAAAAGGATCCGAAAGCCGTTCCGCTGACACACAAGAATATCCTGACGAATATTCACAGTCTTGAAAAAGTCCTGGACCTGTCCGAACAAGATACGTTCCTGGCGAACCTCCCGTACTTTCACGTGTTTGGACAGACAGCAAACCTGTGGGCACCGCTCTATTTCGGTATGACGATCGTGACCTACGCGAACCCGCTCGACTTCAGGGTAATCTGCGACATTGTCCGCGAAGAACGATGCACGCTGATGGTCGGGACGCCGAGTTTCTTCTGGGGATATCTCAATAAATCCAAGCCGGGAGATTTCGAAAGCGTCCGGATCATGCTCGCGGGGGCCGATAAATGCCCGGATGCACTTCGAAACGGATTCCTCGAGAAGCACAAGAAAACTCTCCTCGAAGCGTATGGAACGACGGAGACGAGCCCCGGCATTACGGTCAACACGCCGGAATTCAACAGGCCCGGAAGCGTCGGTCGCGTTCTTCCCGGTGTGAAAGTACGGCTGGAAGACTATGAGACAGGAAAAGAATGCAAGGTCGGACAGATTGGAAAGATCCTCGTTAAAGGGGACAGTGTGATGAAGGGATACTTCGACGACTTTGAAGAAACGGCAATGCATATCCGTCACGGTTGGTACGACACGGGCGACATGGGGTGGATGGATAAGGACGGATACCTCTGGCACGTCGGCCGGCTGAGACGGTTCATGAAAGTCGGCGGTGAAATGATTTCGTTGATTCGCGTCGAAGACGAGCTCGAAAAACATCTCCCCGAAGGAACGTTGTGTTGTGTCGTCGAAATTCCCGATGCGTTGAGGGGGGCAAAGATCGTGGCAGCAGTGACGACGCCGATCGACGAGAGATCGGTGTTGAAGAAAATGGCGGAAAAACTGCCGAACATTTGCCTGCCCAAACAGTTTGTCGTCATCGACGAACTTCCGAAGATGGCGAGCGGAAAGATTGATTTCAGGAC
>DATDNS010000013.1:0-3128 GCA_036518155.1 Bacteroidota bacterium | reverse complement strand
AAGATACGGCTTGACCTGAATAGCGTCGCCACGCCGAATGTTCTTCAATCCCAGCAAAAGGCCCGCCCGGGAGACCTTCTGCAATCCATAGTTGCGCTGAAATCCCTGCCAGAGGTCTTGTTCCTGTTTTCTCCTGATATTTCTGACGAAATTGATGCCCCATACTTGATCGGAATCATCGGTAAATCGAAGCGTGGAGAAGGGGATTTCAATTTCTGTGAACCATCCGTTTGACGTCACTGTCGCTCGTGCGTCCCACAAAGCATTCCAGTCTGTATTGACTCCCTGCCCTTCATCGGTCACGAGTGCATCTGCGCGCGCACCGTTCGGATTGACATAAAACTGGAAACCATTTCGCCTGTCGTGATACGTGTCGATAATGATCCCGACATTGTCCTCAAGATCCAGGTTGAAATCCCGCTGCATTTGACTGCTGATAATTCCGGACGCGTCTCGATCGTAGCACCAGATGCCGATATACAGTGCGCGATCGTCGTATACAATTCTCACCTCCGTCCGTTCGGTTGACGGCGAGCCCTCGTGAAGTTCGCGCTGGGTAAACTCCGTAATCGGCGTTGCCTGTCCCCAAACGGCATCTCCTGTACTGCCATCGATCCGGGGAGGAGTCGACACGCGTATCGCTGTAATAATGCCCAAACGTACGGAGTCCTGCACGGATGCAAGTGCTATCGCTGGAACGAATGCGATAATCGGAACAATCGATTTGATGATCCGGAAAGTCACCGGGATTGAAAGCGTGAAGGTTCTAATTGCCGGTAATGATGCCAACGGTAAGGCGTGCAGGGGGCAAGAAGTGTAGCACACCTTGGTCAAAGGTACAAAGAAATGTTGAGAGGAGAAATCAGAAGTTGATCACGGGATATTTGCTGCGCAACCGAAGGTTGCACCGGACAAAAACACGTGGTCTCGACGCTTCCTTTCAATCACCGGCAAGAGAAAAGAGGCGGATTTCAGCATCTGCATTTCCGTTTTTGGGAACAGCTACAACGTATTTGTCCTGATCCGGAATCAAAAGAGCTGTTCGTCCGCCTCTCCGGGTTGCAACGGTCGCCTCAATGCTGAATGTGCCTGCAGGGTTTTCGGAGAGGATACTCACGAGTCCCTCACCGCATGACGCTAACAGCCGGCGACGTTTTGCATCAAAGAAGACATCATCAACATCACCGCCAATCATAAGAGTATTGAGGAGTTTTCCTGATTTTGCCTCCAACATAACAATTGCGGCGGGATTTCGGCATCCCACAAAAAGGCGGTTCTTCGCAGGTTCATATGCCATGGGAAAATTGGACGAGGCCTCCCCGATTGCCCAGGAATCGATGATTGCTCGCTTGCCTTTGTCTACGACGAACACTTTCTCCTTTCCCGGAACATTGACAAATATGCGGGAGCCTCCGGGTTCGATCACGAACGCCTCCGGATGGGCCGGCAGAACAATGGTATATTGCACGTTGTTCAATCCCGGATCAATCGCCGCCAATCCTCCTTCGCCAAACGCCACAAAGATAATTCCCGATGAGGTGTCGAGTCGGACGTTGTCAGCATCGTCTCCGACGGGAATGGAAGTAATTCGTTTGTACGACGACCCATCAATGACGTCGAGATTTCCGTTGCCTCCGTTTGCGACATAGAGACGGTTGCTCTTTTCGACATAGAGCACCCCCTGAGGCTCGTTGAAACCCGGGAGGCTTTTGATTCTGTTTCCCAACTTCATGTCCACAACTTCTACGGTGTTGTTCCCCAGGGCAACGACGAAAAGTCGGTCGGATCGTCGGTCGACGGTCATGTGATCAATTCTCCCGACAACTCCCGGCAGCGCAATTGTTGATTTCAGTCGAATGACTTCCGGATTTCCTGGCCGCGCCATCGATGCGGCAAACACACTTCCAAGAATGATAAAGGAGAATACTATGGATCTCATGAACTACTCCGTTTGAAATGGAGATGTTTGGCTGGCACTACGAGAACGTCTTCAACTGACCTGATTATTTTCCACCGTAGCTGAAATCGTCGAATAGTGTTTCACTGTCGGCCTTTGTCCAAAGCCCGACTTTGCCGGCTTCTTTGATGGTATTGTCATCCCATTCAATGGCTTTCTTCCCGTTGAACGTGACCACGAAGTGATTATCGTTGAACTCAACGTGCAGCGTATGCCATTCGTTCGATGAAACGTTCACGCTTGCGCGTTTCTTTTCAGTTCGGCGACCGTTGACCACGTAGTAGACGCACACATTGTCTTCCAGAGCGTTGGCACGCGCGACGTAGTAATTGTCCGGGCCTTGACAGCGCCACACGATCCCTCCAGCCTGATCTTCTTTGCCCCCCACAGCTTTGAATCGCACTTCGACAAATCCGTTCTTGATCATCGGATTGTCCTTAATGCAGATGGGGAACGTGGCAACGCCCGATTGTCTTAGAACATTGGGTTTACTTGGAGCAGTTTCGTCTTTTGTCACGGACCACTGAGGATTACCTCTTCCTGTCTTGGTCGCGGTCCAGCCGCTTGGCACAACACCTGCCACCTCATCGTCAAAATGTATTGTTTGAGTGAAGGTCATCGACGTCACGAAGAGAAAAAGTGAAGCCACGAGGAATGGTCTGGAATACTCCGCACTCATCAGGAGTTCTTCCATTTGACTCTCCTCAATACATCATCGAGAAAGCGGAAACAGTACACCGATCTTCTTCCAGCTCCTTATTGGTGTTTCCCCAGTTCATCCAAAGCCGCCTTGAATCCCCTGGCCAGGTTCTCCGCTTGTCCCACTCCCCAGTAATGCAGGAAGATGATCATCGGCCGTTCCGACGTCATATGGTGATGAATCGCCACGACATCCAGGCCGCTTTTTCTCAGTGCTTTGAGAACCGGAGTGACCTCACTCTCGAGCATGGCGATGTCTCCTGCAACGGCTGCTTTCTCGTCCGAGCCGATAAAAGCCGCCCAGGTGTTCAAACCCATTCGCGCGTTGATTACCGCACCCATTTCCGTGACGTGCAAATCACTTCGACCGAGCGTGAACTTGAACACCGGGCCGAACTGCTGCCCTTTCGCCCCGATGATGCGATTCAACGTTTCCGTGTTGAGCTTCCCTTCGAGGACCTCTCCGGCCATT
>DATDNS010000012.1:0-2385 GCA_036518155.1 Bacteroidota bacterium | reverse complement strand
GATGTTGCAAGACCGTACCGGCCGTTGAGCCATCGTTCCTGCCCGACCCTTGCTTGCATTTTGTTCAATTCATCGTGAAGAATTCTCCGGAAGAAATCTTTTGTCACACGCTGCTTGTCGGCGAGCAGGAGGTTCGGATGGTGTACCCACTGCCAGAGCTGCGCCCTGGAAATCTCGGCGGTCGCCGTATCCTCCATAAGATTGTAAATTGGAACGCACCCGACTCCGCCCAGCCACGATTCGATGTACTGGATGGCCACATCGATGTTTGTGCGGAATCCCTGCTCGGTTATTTCCCCTTTCGGGTTCCTGAGCAGATCGGCGGCGGAAATCTCGACGTCTTCACGTTTCCTGTGAAATTGGTTTGGCCCGGGCATGTAGCCGTCGAAGACGGAGGTTGCCAACGGAACAAGAGCGGGGTGTGCCACCCAGGTACCGTCGTGGCCGTCTTCGACTTCCCGCTCTTTGTCCGCCCTGACTCTCGCAAGAGCCTCTTCGTTGGCACGTGCGTCATCTTTGATTGGGATGAACGCGGCCATGCCTCCCATGGCGTGGGTTCCCCGCTTGTGGCAGGTTTGAATCAACAGGAGAGAATAGGAATGGAGGAAATGCGAGGCCATCGTGATCCGGGATCGGTCGGGAAGTACGAAATCGAGATGATGACGGAATTTCTTTATAAAGCTGAAAATGTAATCCCATCGCCCGCAATTGAGACCGGCCGAATGTTCCCGCAATGCATAGAGGATCTCGTGCATTTCGAATGCCGCGAGGATATTCTCGATGAGGACTGTTGCGCGGATAGAGCTCCGGGGCAAAGAAAACTCATCTTCTGCCATCAGGAATACATCATTCCAGAGCATCGCTTCAAGATGATTCTCCAGCTTTGGGAGATAGAAATATGGCCCGGTACCTCGTTCGGTGAGTCTGCGGGCGTTGTGGAAGAAATAAAGACCGAAGTCCAGCAACGACGCTGATATCGGGTGGCCGTCCACAATGATATGCTTGTCTTCAAGATGCCATCCGCGGGGGCGCACCATGAGTGTTGCGACGCGATCATTCAGCCGGTATTGCTTGCCTTCTTCGTTCGTGAATCCGAGTGTACCGGACACCGCCTCTGAGAGATTCAACTGTCCGTCGATAATATTGGTCCACGTCGGTGAATTCGCATCTTCGAAGTCTGCCATGAAAACTTTTGCGCCGGAATTCAGGCCGTTGATGATCATCTTCCTTGTCGGCGGCCCGGTAAGTTCAACCCGACGGTCAAGCAAATCGGCCGGCGGCGGCAGGACTCTCCAGTAACCTTGCCGGATATGGCTGGTTGGAGCAAGGAAATCGGGCATCTTTCCACTGTTAATTTCCTGTTGGCGGTCCAGGCGTCGCTTGAGGAGTTCACGGCGCCGGTCGCCGAATTCCCGTTCCAGCTGGGCAACAAATCGTAATGCTTCGGTGCTCAAGATCCGAGTGGCATTCTCAGATGCAGGTGCAATGATCCTAACACCTTCAGGGGTGTGAAATGAGGTAGTGTTGAGGACGCCCGTTGTCATCGAGTCACCTGTTGGATGAGTGTTCTGACATCATTGGGGTCTTCCGGGTGGCAGGGGGTAACTGCCCGGCGATTGTGAATTAGGTTTTGTCCCAGATGACAGGAGGAATGCAGCGATGCCGCCGGCCACAGCAGCAGCGCCCCCGCCGATCCACCACATGGCGGAAGTACCCTGCGAAGCAAATTCAGCTTCGACGATGAAATAGAAATCATTTCCGTCGATGCCGTCCGGGAATTCCCGGGCAATATCCCAGACGATCCGTTTGTCTTTTCCGCCACTGTGAACGATCCCGACGTCGCCGGTAACCCGCTTCGGCCTGTACCGGAATTGAGGATCGCTTTCTTTCCGGAGAATCACCGTCACTCTGATATCGCGTTCGGCCGTTGGTGTTGTGTTCTGATCTTTCCTTGCCACGGACGCTATCAGACCATCGACATCTTCACGGTCGCGCGATGCACGCTGGCTAATGGTTGACGCGATGACGCGCTTTCCCGACGTGCTTCCTTCATCCGATGAAAGCATCAGGTCATAATGGATCACGACCTGCTTGCCGGACATTTCAAAGCGGACGTTTGAAACGTGGGCTGAGTCGCGTGGAGTTGCCCGCACGAATGCCACACTTCCCAGGACGAGAATGAGTCCAAGCATCCATACGAACGATCGACCGTTGTTCGACATCTTCATCGTCTTTGCTCCTCTCTGAAGCAGTTCAGCCAGTGTGGCCGTTCAAGGCAAAGCCTCCCCCCCGCAGGCAGAAGGGAGGACTTTGCCACAGAGTCCGCCTCTGGAAGGTCATGAAAGAGACGGACCTGCTTTAATGTTATTATTTGATAAGAACCAT
>DATDNS010000011.1:0-6806 GCA_036518155.1 Bacteroidota bacterium | reverse complement strand
AGGCTGCATTACCATGGGCCTCGGGTACACTCTGAAAGAGGACATTCATTTCAAGAATGGCGAACTACACGATGTGAATTTTGACACGTACGAAATTCCCCGGTTCTCGTGGCTTCCGAAGATTGAAACGTACACGATCGACAATCAGGAGGCTCCCCCACAGGGGGGCGGCGAACCGGCGATTGTGACGATGGGGGGCGTTGTTGCAAACGCCATCTTTGATGCTGTTGGTGCAAGGCTCCATCAACTCCCGATGACGCCGGAGCGGGTGCTGGAAGCACTAAAGAAAGCTTAAATGAAGATTTCATTTTCCCTACAACCTGACACTCCCTTTTCGTAAAGGGGGATTGGGGGATTCGACATACCAAAGCTGATGCATCTGAAGGTTGCGTTCAGCCTTGACACCCCCCTTTCGTAATTGGGGATTGGGGGATTCGACAAACCGGAGCTGAGGATTCTGATGATTCCGTACAATCGGAAACTCAAGAACACCTCTCGCACGCTTCGAAAAAACATGACGGTTGCTGAACGGCTTCTTTGGTCCAAAATTCGTCGGAAGCAACTGAAGGGGCTCCAGTTCTATAGACAAAAGACCGTCGGGAACTACATTGTCGATTTCTATTGTCCAGCCGCAAAGATCATTATTGAAGTCGATGGAAGTCAACATTTCGAAGAGCAAGGGAAGAAGAAAGATCACATCAGAGATGAATATCTTTCGAGACTGGGATTTGAGGTGCTCAGATTTCCAAACTGGGAAGTGATGAACAATCTCGACGAAATCGTGGAAGAGATTGACAGTCATCTGCCTACAACGGAATCCCCCTCCTTCCCTCTTTGAAAAGGGGGAAGATAGGGTCCGGGAGGAAGCCTAGCTATGAAGGTGCAACCTTCGGTTTCCCGTCGTGCAGAACTTCGGCGTCTGAATGTTGCTTACCATAGGTCTAGACCATCTGCAACCCCGCACATTAAGTTGATCGGATACATCGAGGATGTCAGAGACAACCGAACGGCAGGATCTTAACACAAAGGCAATTGCGATCCTCCGAATTGGAGTAGGAATTCTCTTCCTCATCTTCGGAGAGTACAAGGTTTTTGGAACAAAATTCATTTTTGGCGGCGGCTTTCAGCATTGGATCGATATCTTCCTGGGTGGCGGTGCATATCCATTCATGGTCCCTGTATTGCGGAACTTCGTGCTCGCACACGCCACGCCGATTGCATTCCTCGTCGCGTACGGTGAATTCACCATCGGGCTCGCCTTGACATTCGGGTTGCTCGTGCGTCCGGCAAGCGCGTGCGGTTGCATCTATATGTTCACGCTGCTGTTTTCTTCAAACTATCCGGGCGAACACGCAGAGTTGTGGCAGTATTTCGGCGCATCGCTGGACCACTTCGTCCTTGCGATCTGCTTTGTCTCCTTCCTCCTTGGCCATCCATCGCAGGCGTTCTCTGTTCTTCGATTTCTCCCTCCTAAATTCCGGAACCTCGGGTAGTCTGCGGTTTCTCAGCCGTACGTTCCGATGACTCGCGCAACGTTATCGACGGGAATTGTTGTCGTCAACGCATCACTTCACGGACAGATCTTGCAACGGCAGTCCAGCGGATTGCTTCTCCTGCCACTTTTCCCTACTTTTTGTCGGCCCTGACTGTCCGAAGAATTCGCGATAGTCGGGGTAAAGTGCGTTTTGCCGGGCGGATGCCGACACACATTGAGTAATTTTGTAATTTGGAAATGTGAGATTGAAAGAACAAAGACACATGAGATAGGATTCCTGAAACGTAGAAGATTTGCAGTGCAGGATTTTGAAATGCTATGATCGAAGTAATCAAAAAAATACTCTATGCTGCTCAGCCTTTCGTGGAGTTGAAGGCTCGGCTTTCTGAACGCGAAATTCACGTCCGGGGAATCAGCGGATCTCTCCTTGCATTCGTGGCATCCTCCGTGGCAGAGGAGAAACGTTGCCAGATGTTGCTCCTTGTTCCGGATCAGGACGCCGCAGAGAAATTGCGTGACGATTGTGCGCTGCTGATGGGCGAAAACGCCGTTTGTCTTTTTACCTCAAGCGTGGGACACCACGCGAAGATGCTGGACATGACTTCGCCGATCGCACAGATCGAAACGCTCCAGAAGCTTTCGCGGGGCGAAAACGTCCTTGTTGTCACATCCGCGGAGGCCTTTGGAAGCCCCCTTCCCTCCGTCCACGGCTTTTCAGATCGTTCCTTCTCTCTCGATGTGTCAAAAGAATACCCGTTCGCAGGCCTCATCGACCGGCTGGCGGGACTCGGATTCGAGCGAAAGGATTTTGTGGAAGAATACGGCGATTTCGCGGTCCGCGGCGGAATTCTTGACGTATTTCCGTTTGTCGGTGAGAATCCGATCCGCGTGGAGTTCTGGGGAGATACGGTGGACTCGATCCGTGAATTCGACGTCCTCTCCCAGCGTTCAATCCGCGACCTGCAATCGGCGAATATCGTGGCAAGCCTCGAACAACTACCGGATCAGCCGGTGACAGCCAACGCATCCATCGTCGACTACCTTGCGCCGGAAGCCACGGTGTTCGTGGATGAGCCGTCAATGGTCAGGAAGGAACTTGAGGAACGTGCAAAAGAAGAAAACGGGCACGCCGACACCTATCTTGCTCTGCTCGACCGGCTCAACAAATTCCCACGCATTATCCACTCGTTCCTGGACGGCACAAATCCAATTGAATTCGGCTCACGTGCTCAACCCGCGACCAACGGGAGTATTCAGCACTTGCTCGCTCAAATTGACCGGCTGACAGAAGACAACATCAACGTCTATCTTGCGTGCGATACCAGGGAGGAAGCTTCACGAATCCAGGAACTCATCGAAGAAGAGTTGACCGCACCCGGCGACGGCGACATTGACCGGGACATTGAGCAATCCGGTGAAGGCGTTACCCCTACGCTCGGACCGTCGCCTGGTATTCCGGAAAGCGACCTGCAATCCGCCCGTCGCTGGCAGTCGAGTATTTCGAAATATCTTCTGACAGAGACGCTCCATTCAGGATTTATCTTCCCCTCCTCCCGGCTGGCGCTGTTCACGGAACACGAAATCTTCGGCAGACTAAAGCGACGCGGCACAAAAAGACGGCGGGCATTCAAGGGTTTCAGTCCCAAAGAGGTTCAGCAGCTTAAGCGCGGCGACTTCGTCGTTCACGTCGACTACGGCATCGGCAGGTTTGCGGGACTTCATAAGATCAAAATTCGCGGTGCTGAACAGGAAGTGATGAAGGTCGAATACGCGGAGAAGGATACGCTGTATGTCAATCTGAATTTTGTCAACCGCGTCCAGAAATATTCCTCACAGGAAGGTCACGTCCCCACGCTCACGAAGCTCGGGAGCCCCGACTGGGAACGGCTCAAAGGTAGGGCCCGGAAGAAGATCAAGGATATCGCGCGGGACCTGATCAAGCTCTACGCGCGAAGAAAGCACGAGCAGGGGTTCGCGTTCGCGCCCGACACACACTGGCAGAAGGAAATGGAAGCCTCATTTATGTACGAGGATACCCCGGACCAGGCATCCGCAACGCTCGATGTGAAGAAGGATATGGAGAGTTCTTCCCCCATGGATCGCCTGATTTGCGGCGACGTCGGATTCGGCAAGACGGAAGTTGCCGTGCGGGCCGCTTTCAAGGCGGTGATGGATGGGAAACAGGTGGCGGTTCTCGTCCCCACGACGATCCTTGCCCAGCAGCATTTCAATACCTTTACCGACCGGCTTGGGCGCTATTCCGTCCGCGTGGAATCCTTGTCAAGATTCAAGGCCAGGAAGGAACAGAAGGCAACACTCGACGCTCTCAAGGACCGGAAAGTCGATATTCTTATCGGTACGCATCGCATCCTTTCGAAGGACATTGAGTTCAAGGATATCGGTCTTCTTATCATCGATGAGGAGCACCGGTTCGGCGTTGCCGCGAAAGAAAAGCTCCGGCAGCTTCGCGCCACCGTCGACACGCTTACGCTAACCGCCACACCGATTCCCCGTACGCTGCAGTTCTCATTGATGGGTTCTCGCGACCTTTCGATCATCAACACCCCACCCCGCAACCGGCTTCCGATCGTTACGGAAATTGCTCCGGTGGACTGGAAGCTCGTCCGGGAGGCGATTCTCAAGGAGCTCCATCGGGGCGGCCAGGTCTATTTCATTCACGACCGGGTTCAGAATATGGATGAAATGCTGACGATCCTCGAGAAGAACGTACCCGAAGCAAAAATTCATTATGCCCACGGCCAGATGAAGGGGCACGAACTTGAGCGAACCATGCTCGATTTCCTGGAAAAGAAATACAACGTCCTCCTGTGCACGAAAATCATTGAATCCGGCATCGACATCCCGAGCGTCAACACGATTATCATCAATAGGGCCGACAGGTTCGGGCTCGCCGAATTGTATCAGTTGCGCGGCCGCGTCGGAAGGTCCAACGTCCAGGCGTACGCGTATCTGCTCACGCCGCCATTGACCATCCTGCCCAAACAAACGCTCCGCCGTCTCCAGGCGATCCAGGAGTTCACGGAGCTTGGTTCCGGCTTCAATCTTGCCATGCGCGACCTTGAGATCCGCGGTGCCGGGAATCTCCTCGGTGCCGAGCAATCGGGCATGATCATGGAGATGGGGTTCGAAATGTACCAGCGTATCGTCGAAGAAGCGGTGCGGGAGTTGAAAGAAGAGGAATTCAAGGAATTTGTCGAAAGCAAGAAGAAGGGCGAAGCAAGCGGTGGAAAAGCTGCGGAGACGGTCATCGAAACCGATATTGAGGCGCTCATCCCCGACGTCTACATTGAATCCGACGCGGAGCGACTCGACATCTATCGCCGTCTCTACAACACTGCTTCCGACGAAGGGGTTAACGAACTAAGAACCGAACTCCAGGACCGGTTCGGCGAGTATCCGATAGAGGTCGAGAATCTTTTTCTGATGATCGGTCTGAAGATCGCCGCCGCTCAACTCGGTATCCTTCGGCTCGAACTCAACAACTCCCAAGTGACGATGACGCTTCCTCAGCCGGAAGACGTGTCGTTCTTCGAAACGACGAATGACAAGATTTCGAAATTTCAGTCCATCATGGACTTTGCGACCGCAACAAAGGCCTATCGCCTGCACTTGAAGCAGGAGGGAAAAACCCTGAAGCTGGTCGGAGCTATCGACAGTCAGGGCGACGATCAGTCGCGGCTCCAGTCGTTGATGATGTTGCTCCAAAGACTCAATGCGTTTGTCGCCAACCGGGCTGAAACATCCTCATGAGGCAGAAACCCGACAAGCCCAATCTTGCTTCCTTTCCCGACGGACCGGGTGTATACCTCTTCTATAGCGCGGCCGGACACCTCGTGTATGTAGGCAAAAGCAAGTCGTTGCGCTCCCGGATTCGGGCTCATTTTGCCGCACGGGAAGAACGGAGATTCATGCGGGGTGTAAAGACGATTAAAGTGGAGGAAACGGCGGGCGAGCTCGGAGCTCTTCTCCTGGAGTCGAGATACATTAAAGAGCTTCGACCTTTGAAAAACATCGCTGCACGAAGGCGGAGAAGAATTATCGTCGCCGTCAAGAAACAGAACAAGCTCGGTTTTGCCGTCGTCTCCCTGAAGCCAATCGATTACTGGAGTGTCGACGCCTCGTCCCCCGTTCTCGGTCTTTTCAAGACGAGGACACAGGCAATGGAATATCTTTCCGACGCTGCACGCGCGTACCGACTTTGCCCAAAACTCCTGAAACTGGAGCAGCCGAAGCGGTACTGTTTTTCCTACCATTTGGGACGATGCGACGGCGCGTGTATGGGCGAAGGAGATCCGGTCGAATACAACGCGCGATTGGACAAGGCGTTTGACGACCGGCGCATCAAGGCGTGGCCTTTTGCCGGACCCGTTGTCGTGGAGGAGACATCGCCGCTGCACGACTTTCACGAACACTTCGTCATTGACAACTGGTGTCTACTCGGCAGTTACAAATCGGGTGGCGCCGGAGCAATTCCCTCAGGTCAGGGACAGCACAGGTTTGATTATGACAGCTACAAAATCCTCTATGCTTACCTCACAGATCCCCGGAACAGGAACATCATTCGGCCGGCCACAGCGTCGGAGTTGGCACCACGCTCCGGGAAGATCCCTCCGTAGCTCTTGACAAAGCACACGCAGTGTATTATCTTGAATTCAGATATTTTAAATTTGAATGAAAACGACAAAGCAGTACGGCAGGAAGATCGATGCGGCGCTCGGAATGTGGGTGAAGCTTGCCCGCGCCCACGCGACGCTTGCCAAAATGACGGATGAGAACATCCGCTCGTTCGGACTCACAACGCCGCAATTCGGCGTATTAGAATGCCTGGGACACCTTGGACCCATGCTCATCGGCGAGCTGTGCAGGAAGCAACTCGTCAGCGGCGGGAACATGACGGTCGTCGTCGACAACCTGGCGAAGGACGGCCTTGTGGAGCGTATACCGAGCAACAAAGACCGGAGGGCGATCCTCGTACGTCTGACGACAAAAGGGAAGAAACTTTTCGAGACCATTTTCCTCCGGCACGCAAAGTTTGTCGCCGCCTCGACCGGCGTTCTGACGGAGAAGGAACAGGAGGAATTGTCCCGATTGTTGAAGAAATTGGGCACTTCCCTGAACAAAGGGAACTAAAGCAAATTTTTTTGGGTTATTACTTTAAATTCAAACTATTTAAATTCGTAGTGTCAAACGTGCCCACAGCGATCGCATCATTCACAATGTACGGAGGAACCACCAATGCAGACTGTCGTTCTTTATCTCGGGAGACTCCTGTTCGGCGGCTTTTTCAACA
>DATDNS010000010.1:0-12187 GCA_036518155.1 Bacteroidota bacterium | reverse complement strand
TCAGATAGCCGGCGGAGAAATCCGTGACCTTTTTTTCCCCGGGGTCCTTTTCCGTGAGTCCGCCGGCTTCTACGGAATACAGCGATCCAATCGTGTACCGGGCAACCAGCTTGTTGTAGATTTTGTACGGATTTCCCTGATATATCCCATCACGGAACCCACGTCGAAGTTGCAGATCGCGGATTGTCCGGCCGGTGTAATGCAGCGAGAGCGCTCCACCCTGAATGCGATCGCGGTCATCCGTAACCCGGAGGAATCCCCGGATTCTCCGGTAGAGTTCGGGGTCAACTCCTTCAACGAGCAGCAATTCATCGACTGAGACAAACGGATGTTGGTTCCTGTATGTCACAATTCTTGCGGCCAGGAGCGGGTCAATTCCGGGAATCTGTCGCACATCGCTTTCTGAGGCACTGTTCAAATCTATCGGGCTCTGACTTACCTCAAAAAGAGTCTCAGCAAACTGAGAATCTTCAACATCGCGGGTGCTGTTTTCGAGGATCGTTTCGAGGACGTCTTCCGTGATTCCTTCCAACGTATCAGGACGTGCCTGGCCCCCCGAAGCGGATGCAACATACGATGCAGTAACAAGCAGCAGCGCAGATGTGATTACTCCCGATCGTTCCATCGTATTGAGAGTTCAATCTGATGTGTCCAGCCAAGATCCGTATGGCTGTACCCTGCGTAACCGAATTCGAACATTCCGTAGTGGACTGCAAACCCGGCACAGATTTTATCGGGATTGTTCGAAGCGCCAAAGCGCATATCGAGAAAATCGAAGAATCGTTCTTCGATACCGGCTTTGAAGACAAGCGGAAAATCCACATCTTTTTCGAGTTCACTGGAAAGAAAGAAATCGGCAAACGGCGTGTACCGCACCCCAAAATGAACAACCTGCGGCAGGCGTTCGCGGCCCCTTCCGGCTCTCGCTGCGGTGAGATTGTTCATCGCAAATCCGATTGCAAGATTGTCAAAAGGTTTGCCCAGAAGGCCTACATCAACCGTGATATTGGAGGACGCTCCATAGCCCTTGATCGATTCCCTCTCAAGGTTGAACGTTGCACCTACGGAGAAGCGTTTGTTCAGCGCAATCCCATAGCCAAGTTCAAAGTCTATGGTGCGGTACAATTCGAAGCCGAACTGTTCAACGATGATGCCGGTGGATCCACCGAAGATGGGAAAGGCCGCCGCCAGCGATGTTGTCTTGAGTTCAGGGAGACCAAACTGCTGAGGGATATAAAAAGCGGAGAATTCGGGAGAACGAATCTGGATCAACCCTGCGGCATTGTACGACACTGCCCACGGATTGTCTGCAACCGCCACAAAAGCATTGGCAGTCGCTATCGCTTTCGTCCCGCGTCCGTTGTTTTCGCCGGCACGGAGGATGACGAATGGTATCAGGATCAGGAATGCGAGAGCTTTCATGGGAATATTGCGATAAAATAAAATCCCCACTCCCCTACTCACGCACGGTATTTTCTACATCAACTCGCCTGCGGTCTTTTCGCTTGATGCCGCAATTATTATTGGCTATATTTTTGACAACAAGAAGCCACCAGGGTGAAGCTATGAAAACGATTACATACGCACTGACATTCACTGTGCTGACATTTACTGTTGCTCACGGCCAGGAGCTCAGCTGCCAGGTCACTGTCAACACGGAAAATATTCTTTCATCCGAGCGCGACTATCTGCGAAATTTCAAAACCGATGTCGAACGCTATCTGAACAGCACACGCTTTACGAATGAAGACCTTTACGGGGACAAAATCAACGTTTCGATGAGCATCTTCTTCACTCAGGTGACCAGTGCAAACCACTATCGCGCCGAGGTTGTCATCGGAAGCACGCGCCCCATTTACGTCGGCAACGATCAATCCGACAAGGTAACACAGATTCTACGTATCAAGGACTCCCAGTGGGAATTCAACTACGTCCCCAATCAGCGCATTTACTTCGATGAATTTACCTTCGACCCTCTGACAGATTTTCTCGATTACTATGCGTTCGTCATCATCGGACTTGACCTCGACACGTACAAGCCGTTGGACGGATCGAGAGTATTTCAAAAAGCTCTGAACACGGCTACCGGAGCCCTCGCAAGTCAGTTCGCGGGCGATTGGCAGTCGACTTCAGGATACAGCCGCTACGGTCTCGCCCAGGAATTGACAAATCCCAGATACCAGCCGCTTCTCCAGGCACTGTATACGTACCATTTTGACGGAATCGATCTCCTTGCCACGGACAACCGGAAGGGGCTTGACAATATCCTTGGGGCTCTGGAATCCGTCTGGAAAATGCGTCAACAAAATGCAATGAGCCTGTTCGTAAAAATGTTCTTCGACGCAAAGTACAAGGAGATTGCCGACATCTTTCAAAATTATCGGGATGCGTCGGTTTTCGACAAACTTGCCACCTACGACCCCGAGCATCGCTCGGAGTACATGGACGCCAAAAATCGCAACCAATAAGGATCATCGCCCGTCGACCCGGCTCAAACGCCGGGATTGGTCGGGGTGTTATTTCAGCTCAGCCTTAAGAATTCTGTCCCCCACCTGAATCTTGTCCACGACCTCCATCCCTGAAACGACGGTGGCAAAGACGGTGTACCTGCCGTCGAGATGCGGGGTTGGCACGTGCGTCACGAAGAACTGACTTCCTTCGGTGTCCTTGCCGGAACTCGCCATTCCGACGGACCCACCCTCAAAGTTGACCATCGACCATTCGGACCGCAGCGTGAATCCCGGTCCTCCCCATCCATCGCCCCTCGGATCCCCGCCCTGTATCACGAAGTCAGGGACCACCCGATGAAACAGCAGTCCATCGTAGAATTTTTGTTTTACAAGCTTGTAGAATGCGAGAACCGTGAACGGCGCGTCCCCTTTCCGAAGTCGCACGGTGAAGGTTCCTTTTGTCGTTTTGAACGATACACGTTGCGCAGGCCTGATCGCTTCGAGCATCTTCCAGTCGCTTTCCGTGCGACCGTTTGTCGGCGTCGGACGGTCGACCGTGCTGTAATCGTTTCCGGTAATCGAGCGCAGCGCACGGGCTGCCCCAAGCGCGACGGTTCGGTTTTGATCATCGAGTGACTTTTCCAGGACCGGGACAGAGGCCGAATCCCGCATCCGGATGAATGCTTCTTGCACGGCCTCCATTGCTTCTGCATCGGTGGAGGATGAGAACAAGGAATAAGACGCTGCGAATGCTGCACCGATTTCTCGACCGTAACCGGCCTGCGCACACAATGCAAACACTGACGAATCCGCGAACATGTTGGCAACAAGAGTCGACATCGCCATATCGCGCCGGTTGAGTGCGGGGTGCATCGCTTGCACAAGTCGCGCAGGCAGCCCGTGAATAAACGAAGTATCGATACTGTAGGACTCCAGCGTATGAGGTTGAATCATCCTTTTCAGAAAATCCCACGCCGCCATGGCAATTCTCAATGAATCGTCGTTCAATCGGGCAATCACGAAATCAAGGTTTTCTTTCACGGGATGATAACTTAACGCCTCGATGAATTTTGTTCGCAGAATGCTGCCCGTCAATTCTTTTTCAACAGCCGCCCTGAGTTCCGCGAAGCTCGCGGGAAACAACCGCTGCAACGCTATTGCGGCTTCTCCTTGCGCGATGACGGCACTCCGGGACGGGGTCAAGGTAAGATGTTGAAGTTCCTCCAGCAGCTGATCCCTTGACGGAGATCTGTTGACAACATTCGTGTCAATCGTCGCGAGAGCAGCGAGCGAAGCAATCCTGACATTGTCGTTCTTGGACGACAACGAACGCACTACGACATCAAGAAGATCCGGATCCTGCGCTGACAGGGCCGCGGCGGAACGTGAGATCTGAACTTGGACACGCCAGTCCGGCGTTGCCGATTCGCTTTCCTGGAAGAGCCTGAGAAGGGATACCGCCTCCCTGGATTTCGAGCGTCCGAGGAGGACAGCAAGGTTTATTCGTACATCTTCATTCTCATCGCTGATGAGTTTCTGCAGAATATAAGCTCGCTTCGATAGCTCGAGATCAACCACACCGAAAGGTGCAGAGCGCCAAAGCGCGTACAACGCAGCCCAGCGGGTCTCCGCGTGATTATCTTTGAGAAGATCGAAACATAACCACACTGCGCGCTCAGATTTTATTCCCCGGATTGCAAACCTTCCGGCCGCCATTGCCTGATCCCGTTTGACGGCGATGTTCTTTGCAGAAGGAATGTAAGCAATAACGGAATTGAGACCTTCGGCATCTCCGCATTTTCCCAACGCTTCGCAAATCCGCCCCAGAACGGGAAGGTCCTGATCCGGCGTAAGAGCCGCAACAAGGGCTTTCTGCGCCTTCGCCGAGCCGATTTGTCCCAGCGCGAATGCAACGGCTCCCCGAACCTGTACATCTTGGTCAGTCAGTAACGGGCTTAGTGAATCAACAGTTGTGGTATCCTGAATATTCGCAAGTGCAATGACTGCCTGGTACCGCAGGTTCTTATCGTTGCTCCGGAGGTACGACACGAGCTTCCCGTTGCCGAGCGACCGGCCGTCCTGTAGTTCAAGAATTTCTTTTTGTTCTTTCGTCAGCCTCTGTGAATACGCCGATGCGAAGAAGAGACACGTCGTGACGCTTAGAATCAAAAGGGTTCGAGTGTAAATCATCGCAGGCGTTAAGTTCTGATAGTGTGCTGTTGGTGAATGTGTTTTTGAACTACGGTAATCCCGGCATACGGCCTTGCAGAGCATATGTTCCGGCACCAACGACGAGTGCTGTGCAATGAATAACGAATACGATCATGTTCGGTGTTTGCTGCAACGGATGGAAAAGCTTGCGCCCCTTGTTGCCGTGCGGATACTGTTCATGATATGAAAATCTTTGTTCAAGAACACAATATTCAGACGAGCGGCAACCTTGCAAGAGGAGTCAATTGATTTTCACTTGGTCAAACCTGAACAGCACATTCGCATTGTGCGATGTCGCCCTCGCCACTTCGGATTCCGGTACTTCGAGGATTTCCGAGACTTTCCTTCCTATGTGAACGATATTGGCCGGCTCGTTTTTCCCGCCTCTGAGAGGAACCGGAGCCATGTAGGGAGAATCTGTTTCGAGGAGTATTCGCTTGTGTCCGATATGTTTCAACGTCTCCACCACAGGCGACTTCTTAAATGTTACAATACCGGGATAGGATACAAGGAACCCTGCTGCCTGGAGACGGTCGGCATCCGCGGCAGACCCCGTAAAACAATGGAATACCCCCCGGGCGGGCGATGGGTTTACCATTTCCGGGTCTGCACCCCTTCTCCACAGAGGATTGTGCCCTGCAAACTCGTTAACGATAGCCAGCGTCTCCCCTAAAGAATCCCTGGTGTGTACGACGACAGGCATGTTCCGCTCGCACGCGATACCAAGTTGCTCCCGGAACGCCGCGAGCTGCTTTTCCCGCGGGGAAAAGTCATAGTGATAATCGAGGCCGATCTCGCCGACGCCGACGACATTCGCAAGTCCCAGCATGGAATCAATCTCTTTGAGCGCCTCTGTTCCGAAGTGGGAAGCTTCGTGAGGATGGATGCCGACACAGGCATAGATGCCGCCATAACGCTGGGCAAGATCGACCGCTTCCCTGCTTGTCTGAAGATTCGTGCCTGGCACAACGATGCGGTCTACTCCGGCGTCGAAAGCACGCGCGATGACATCGTCGACATCATCGCCAAAATCTTCTCTGAATAAATGTGCGTGAGAATCCACATACATGGTGACAATGACCAAATGATCCCTAGAACAAACCGTCAATGGTAAACGATACAAGTCGGATAGGAGCGAGGTTCCCTATCAGCTCGACATAGTGATAGTTGAACACATTCGTAACATTGATTCCGACGCGCACGGGTAACGCCGCAGCCGTCAGGTCATAGAATACCCGCAGATCGGCGACTTTGATCGCCACTCGTTGATCCCCGTCAACGATCGGTGCGAAACGGACGAGGTTCTCGTCGATCGCTTCAACGCGGCTCATATACCGATAGTCGCCGACAACAGCAAGATGTTCGAAGTTCAATTGCAGCGAACCATAGAAAGAATGTCGGGGACGGAACTTCAGCACTTCGCCGGTCGAGAGATCCTTAGTGTCGATGTAGGTATAACCGGCTTCACCCTGGAGCATCTTCCCCACGATATTGAATTTCAAGTCGATCTCGGTCCCTCTGATCCTCGCCTTCGTCACATTCTCGAACCGGATTGCCGCAGGATTTCTTGTCGTATCGACGCCCGGTTCAATCAAATCCCTGAAATCATTCTCAAACACGGCCCAGTCAAGGAGCAACTGATCCGAAATGGCGTGAGATACACCGATCTCGTACGAAGCACTTCGTTCCGCCTGAAGATTTGGGTTCGGAACAATGCTCAGGGGGCTCACGGCAGTCCCGACACTCGTATAGAGCTCGCTGATCGCAGGATAACGGAACCCTGTCCCAACCGAACCACGAAGCGATGTCAGGTCACTCAATCTATAAACGAGTCCGAGTTTTGGGTTGATCTGTGAAGCGCTGTTGAGAACGGAGACCTTTTGCCAATCGAATCGGGCACCGGCTGTCAGCTTCAGGCCGGCGTTGATTGCATATTCATCCTGCGCGAAAACAGCAGCACCGACACCCGGATGAATCCCGAAAAGATTTGAATTTACTCTGTCGTAGCTGACCGCCACGCCCGTCGTGAGGATGTGTCCCGGGTCGAACACATACGATGCCTGCGATTCGACATAGAACGAATGGGAAGTTGAAACATTGTTGACGCGCCCGGCGCTGTCGTCACGCCAAAAATTCCCATAGTAGATTCCCTTCACCGTATAGTACAATTTGTCTGATACGAATTCTTTGTAGGAGAGGCTGAGATTCCCACGGTTTGTCTGGACGTTCCCGTTCAATTGCGAGTCGGCAGGTTTTGTCGCATCGCGAAGACTTTTCCACCAGAAGAAGTTCCCGTGTGAACGGAGCAAAAGATTTCCGACAATCGTCAAGTTCTGCGTTGCGCCCAGGTCAACCATTGTCTTGGTATAGAAATCCCATCGATGATATGCATCGTTTTCGCGATAACTGTCATCGACACTTCGCGCAACGCTCAGGAGATACCGCACCGACCCTGCCCTGTCCGAATAGCTGACATATCCCCCCACGTTCGTTCGCGTTTGCGGAGACCATTTCCATTCCGAGTAGCCCGGGTTGCTGTACGCGCCTGAGTATAGCCGAAATCCGACTTCCGGTTTTTCGGGTATATCCTTCGTAATAACATTGATCACGCCACCCAGTGCACTTGACCCATACAGTGCTGAACCGGCTCCTTTGACAACCTCCACCCGGGAAATCTGGAACACGGGTATAGTCTCCCACGTTATCTCCCCCGTATCACCGGTCAGATACGGCAGTCCGTCGAAAAGCAGGAGAACTCTTGTTCCGACCCCACGGCTGTACCCGCTCGACCCGCGGATATTGACCTGATCGTACATCATATTCACCCCAGGAACATACCGGAGAACATCGTCAAGCGTTGTAGGAACGCGCTGGGCGATCGTCCTTGATGATACGGTGGAGATGCTCACAGGCACATCCTGCAAACTCTGTTCTCTCCGATTCGCCGTAATTACCACTTGTTGAGTCTCCACGTCCTGTGGAACCAGATGCACTTCGAGCGCCGCGGGCTTTCCCGGGGTCACGAACACGTCCCGAACCGTCACTCGCGCATAGCCAACCATTGAAACAAGAACTGCATATTTCCCCGGCATCAGGTTTTGAATCCGGAACGCGCCGCCCGTATCCGATACCGTGCCGATAAACGTGTCTTTGATCAGGATATTTGCTCCAACCAGACGTTGCCCGGTTGTTGCGTCATCGACAACTCCGGTGACTTCACCGATCCGGTTCTGCGAAACCGAGAGGACCGTCGTCAGAACAAATGACAGGGCTATGAAAAGTCTGCGTTTCAAAACGGTTGAGCCGGGGGATTATGAAAATCCACGTTGATATTGATTCCCTGATGAATAGTGCCCTCAACGACGTTCACCTGGAGGGGTTTTGTTGTATCGGCAGGATCTTTTGCGACACCAACCACACGGAATGATGCAATAGAGAGGTCAGTACTGATGTGCTGAATTACGCCGATGTATTTGTACGTGGCGACAGGCAAGTCGAAATTGTAAACGACGGAATCTACGTAGAACGGCAAATTCGAAGCAATCGACGGATACAGAAAAATACGCAGAGGACTTACGGTAAGATAGTTTAACACCTGACTTGAATCCAGTGGATACACTTGAGATGCAAATATCCACAAATTCGAAAGGCTGTCGGGTGAAGAAGGTGTCCCGGGCCACGATCCGCGGGCGAAGTAAACCGTACCGCTGATTCCGGGCTTTGCCGGCGGTGTCGGGGACAATCCACCGTCGCATCCAATCCACACAAGTGCACAGAGAACCAGGATCCATTTTGTCATCGTCGTGCAAAAAGTAGCAATTCACGGATTGAAATGCAACGCAAACGTCACGGCAAGGAACGATACTCCCGCTCTTCGCCGTCAAACTTTGGAGGTTGGAATTGTTTGTTCTCTTCAGTATATTGAGTTTCGAATTTGTCATCGACGTCATTAATGATCCCCCGTATTTCGGCAATCAGTTATCCAACGATGAATCCTCCCTCGCAGGAAGAAGAATCAGCCAGGCAGGCTTATGTTCGTTCCCTGTTTGACGGGATTGCCCATCGCTATGACCTCCTGAATCACCTCCTCAGCTCAGGCTTCGACATTCTCTGGCGCAAACAGGCCATTCGAATGTTACGCCGGTTTGAGCCGAAGGAACTCCTGGACCTTGCCACCGGGACGGCCGATTTTGCAATTGCGGCGGCAAAAATGCCCGGGGCGAAAATTACCGGGGTGGATATTTCAAATGAAATGCTCAGACTCGGAAAAGCGAAAATCCATCGACTGGGACTTGATGGCCGCATCAACCTGGAGCGTGGAACGGCAGAATCCCTTGCCTTCAACGACTGTTCATTTGATGCGGTGACCGTTGCGTTCGGCGTGAGGAATTTCGCGGATATTCACCAGGGTTTGCGGGAAATGTACCGTGTTCTCAGACCCAATGGCGTTGTGTTGATCCTTGAGTTCTCAAAGCCCCGGATTTTTCCGTTCAATGTGATGTATGGTTTCTATTTCAACAGAATACTTCCTCTTGTCGGAGGCTTTGTTTCCAGAAACAGGGAGTCTTACGAATACTTGCCGCAATCTGTCAGCCGTTTTCCCGACAATTCCGAATTTCTTGGAATCCTTCGGTCAGCAGGATTTTCCGGCGCCGAATATCATCGCCTGACCCTTGGCATCGTGACAATATATCTTGGCACGAAGAAGATCTAACCAACAACCTGATCATCGCCTGAATCAATGATCATACGAGTAGGCCACAGCCCCGATCCGGATGACGCGTTTATGTTTTACGGGCTTGCATCCGGTCGGGTAAAGCTCGAAAATATTACGATTGAACACGTGATGGAGGATATCCAGTCGCTGAACGTTCGGGCACGGAAGGGTGAGCTCGAGGTCACAGCGATTTCCGCGCACGCATTTCCCTATGTCGCCGACAAATACTGGATCATGGCGACGGGTGCAAGCATGGGCGAGGGGTACGGACCTGTCATCGTTTCGAAGAAATACCGAAGCCTCGATGAACTCAAGGGAAAGTCGGTGGCAACGCCGGGGGAACTCACGACCGCCTCATTGCTCTTCCGGATTTTCACATCGGGCATGAAAAACGTTGATATTCCCTTTGATCAGATCCTTGACCGGGTTACTCAAGGTGAATTTGACGCCGGGCTGATTATCCACGAAGGTCAAATCACGTACGCAGATCAGGGATTTCACAAAATCCTCGATTTTGGCGAGTTGTGGGCAGAACGGTATGACAACCTGCCGCTTCCCCTCGGTCTCGACGTCGTTCGAAAAGACCTCGGAGAGATCGTCGCGAAACGCGTCTCGGAAGGATTGAAACAGAGCATTCATTTCGGCTACACTCACCAGAATGATTCCGTGCCCTATGCGCTGCAGTTCGGACGCGGTATCAACCGTGACCTCGGCGAACGATTTGTGAAAATGTATGTCAGCGAGCTGACGATCGATATGGGCGAACGCGGGAAGGCGGCACTCGAGCTCCTGTACAAACTGGGAAGTGAAAAGCGTATTATCCCTGCGGTCCCGGCGATAACATTATATTGATGGTTCAAAGGCGATGATCGGTCTGTTCAAAATATTTGACGCGCACGTTCATTTCTATTCCAATTCGTATTTCAAGTTCCTGGTCAAACAGAAACCGAACAGGGCCGATATCAGCACGGAGCTCAAAAACCTGGCTGCCAAAGGCCACGTCGAGATCCCGGGAGAAGATCCGGTGCAATTGGCAAAACGCTGGGTCGACATCATCGACAAATGGAAACTTGAACGCCTGCTTCTCTTTGGGAGCATGCCGGGAGATGAAGACTCCGTGGTAAGCGCTGTCAAGGCGTATCCGACACGTTTTACCGGTATGTTCGCAGTGGATCCGAATTCGAACGTTCTGATGGAGAATGCAGAAAAAAGGCTGAAACAGGACAAGCTGCGCGGCATCCTGCTCTATCCTTCCCTTTACCAAATCAGCGTCAATGACGAATGGCTCTATCCACTCTACAACCTCGTCCAGGAATGCAAAGGGGTGGTCTTTACGCACTTTGGCAAGCTCATCATGCGACCCCGTGATTTTGCCGGTGTCCCGACCGTCGTCAATGAACAGTTCTCCAACCCCAAGGACCTGATACCTGTTGCGAAGAAGTTTCCCGGTATAAAATTCATTGTCCCAAATTTCGGCGCAGGACGGTTTGAAGAAATTCTCGAAGTGGGCAGAACGTGTCCCAATGTCTACGTGGACACGGCAGGGTCGAATTCGTGGATTTCAACGCACGAATCAAAGCCTGACCTCCGGAGAGTTTTTCAGCGGTCAATCGAGGCGTTCACTTCGGGGAGGATTCTCTTTGGTTCCGACTCAGGTATGCTCCCGCGCGGATACCGTTATGATATCGTTGACAACCAGCTGAAGCTTCTCCAGGAAATGCGAGTCGCCATCCCTGACATCAAGAAAATATTCTATGAGAATGCGGCTTCGATTTTTGGAGCCTGATTCATCTGATTTGCCAGTACATGGAAAAGCCCCGCTCGTGTCACAACGGGCGGGGCTTTTTTATGAAACCCTCTTCCGTGACTATGCTGCAACTCCTTTTTCGTCCACCTCGACAATCTCATACAGCGTGGTCCTTTGGGCAGGGAGGAATCCCGCTTCGGAGATCAAATCCTTGCACTCCTGGATGTTTGTTTTATTGACAAAATTTGCCGCAGCGTGAACGTTCTCTTCGAGCAATGTTCCCCCGAAATCATCCGCGCCAAAGTGAAGAGCCACCTGGCCAATTTTCTTTCCTTCCGAGAACCAGGACGCCTGAATGTGTGAGAAATTATCCAGGTAGATCCTCGACATGGCAATCATCTGGAGGTATCGTGTTGGCGTCGCATAATGCGGGATGATCTTCTCGAGCGGTGTGTTTCCCGGCTTGAACGACCACGGTACGAATGCTGTGAATCCGCCTGATTCATCCTGGAGGGCGCGGATCGACTCGAAGTGTTCGATGATATCCTCGTTCGTCTCAAGATGACCATACATCATCGTCGCGGTTGATTTGTAACCGATGCGGTGGGCCTCACGCATCACATTGAGCCAGTCAGCCGATGTTCCCTTTTTGTTGCTGATCTTCTTTTTGACACGATCTGAGAGAATTTCCGCCCCTCCGCCGGGCAAAGAACGTAGTCCGGCATCCCAGAGTCTCTCCAGCACTTGCCGAATTGTCAGTCCAGAAACGTTCGCCATTCCGATGATCTCTGACGTCGAGAAGAAATGCGGATAGACTTGAGGGACCTCTTTCACCGTCCTGGTGACCAATTCAAGATAATACTCGAACGGCAGAGCAGGATTAACACCCCCCTGGAGAAGGACCGTCGTGACTCCTTTCGAGGCTGATTCCTTGAACTTCTGAATCATGTGATCGACCGTGTGGGTGTATTCACCCTGTTCGCCGGGATGTCGATAGAACGCACAGAATATGCAATCGATGTTGCACACATTCGAATAATTCGGGTTTGTGTCAGACACCCA
>DATDNS010000009.1:0-15921 GCA_036518155.1 Bacteroidota bacterium | reverse complement strand
CTTAATCGACATCGGGGATCACTGTGCCGCCACGCTAATTGCGACTGCAAGGCACTCACTGAACGGCATCGAGAATGCCGCCAATTCCATCGGTGAATACGGCTTGCGGTGGAAGCAAACTGACAACGACTGAAGATTCCTGTTCCATTTCAAAGAAATGCCCCGGATGTACGAGAACATTTTTCCCACGCAGAATGTCCAATGCCCACGCTTCATCCGATTTGATGCCTGGAAGACGCAGAATTGCGTTCCATCCCGCATCAGCATTGTAGAGAGAGGCGGGGAGACCTGTTAATGCGGAACTCAATTTTTCACGATTCGTCCTGATCCGATTTGTGATTTGCGCTGTAACATTTCCTCCGTCGTCCAGCAACGTCGGAAGCGCCTGCTGAATCGGCGTTCCCACAGAAAGATACGTATCAGCGATGAATTCCAGCCTGCGAACGGCTTCACGAACGACGTCGGCACCCCCCGAAGCTGTTAACCACGCCAACTTCATTTGCGGCAACCCCAGCATCTTTGAGATGCCGTTCAACGTAAATGTCAGAACATTTTCTTCCGCTGCAAACGACCGCTGCCGGGTTACTTCGGTCAATGAGAATTCGCTGAACACTTCGTCCACGATCAGGGCCAGATTGTTTTGCCGGGCGAAATCAACAATCCTTTGCCGTTCGAGAGGTTTGATGAATGATCCGGTCGGATTGTTGGGATGCACGAGGAGGATTGCGCGCGTCGATTGGTCGAAAGCATTCTGTAGTGACTCGAAATCTATTTGCCATTCATCGTCGTAGCGCAGCCGGTAGAACGACGCTTCCACGTCGTTGTGATTGCACAGGTATTCGAACAATGGGTAGCCGGGCTTCGGAACAAGCACATTTTCACCCGGGTTGCAGAGGAGTCTGAAGAGGTGCGTGTATGCTTCGCTGGTGCTCGCAGCAAGAATGATATTGTCGGGATTCACCGGGAGCCCGATCTTCCCGTAGTAGGCTGCGACGCGTTCTCTTGCTGACAACAACCCGCGGGGGTCGGGTTCGTAGAGCAACGATCGATCGGTGGCGAGAGCCTGCAGGATATTCCGACTGTACGAGAAGCTGCAACGCGTCGGGTTGGACTCAGTCAGATCGATGATGGGCTCGTTCTTCCTGCGTTTCTCATCCAGGAGCCTGGAGAGATCATTCGGAGCAAGGTTCCAGCCGGTTCGGGAGGAAAACATGAATCACGGACATTAAGAGAAGACCGTGCCTGGACCCCTCGTCCTCAGGCACGTGGTGTCGCTTCGTGTTTCGTTGCACTCATACATCTGCGACTTCGGCCTTTTTCTTCGACATGCGGTTCCGCTCATTATGATCGAGAAACTTCTTGCGCAACCGGATGTTTTTGGGTGTCACCTCAACGTATTCATCATCACCGATCCATTCAATCGCCTGTTCAAGAGAAAGAACGTGGGGGGGTTCGAGACGGACGGCTTCATCGGACCCGGACGCACGCATGTTTGTCAGTTGCTTCGTGCGACAGACATTGACGATCATATCGTATTCCCGTGAATTTTCGCCAACGACCATGCCCGTATACACCGCAATGCCCGGCTCGATGAAGAACGTGGATCGTTCCTGAAGTTTCCACATACCATAGGCAACGGACTGGCCATCCTCCATCTGAATGAGTGCACCTTTGGTCCGATGCGGCACCTCGCCTTTGAACGGCTCGTACCCGTGAAAATTGTGATGAAGGATACCCGTGCCCCTGGTTTGTGTCATGAACTCTCCCCGGAAGCCGATCAGTCCCCGGGCCGGGACAAGGAATTCGATGCGTGTGTTTCCCTGCGATTGTATCATGTTGCGCATTTCGCCCCGGCGGCGACCAAGATTCTCAATCACGCTACCGACGTATTCGTCCGGAACGTCTATGATGACGTGCTCAATCGGCTCGCACACGACATCATCGATGCGTTTGTAGATGACCTCAGGCCTCGACACCTGGAATTCATATCCTTCCCGCCGCATCGTCTCGATGAGAATGGCGAGATGAAGTTCTCCGCGACCGCTGACCCTGAAGACGTCCGGTGAATCCGTGAGTTCAACGCGGAGCGCAACGTTCGAACGCAGCTCGCGCTGGAGCCGGTCCCCAAGGTGACGGGTCGTGACATACTTTCCGTCCTGTCCGGCAAACGGTGAGTTGTTCACCATGAAATTCATCGACAGCGTCGGTTCTTCAATCGAAACAAAAAGCAGCGGTGTCGGGTCGGCGGCATCGGCTATTGTCTCGCCGATATCGACATCTTCCATTCCCGCAATCGCGATAATGTCGCCGGCGTGCGCTTCGGAGACTTCGATGCGCTTCAACCCTTCGAACGTGTAGATCTTCGTGACGCGGGCGTCCTCGACGGACCCTTCACGGTGAATGATTTTCATGGGGGAACCCAGCCGAATGGTCCCGCGATGAATTCTCCCGATCCCGAGACGTCCGAGGTAATCGTTGTAATCGATGGTCGTGACGAGCATCTGGAACGGCAGATCGCTGTCCCCGGGGGGCGGTGGTACTTTGTTGATGATCGCCTCGAACAATGGCTCGAGCGATGTCCCTGTGTCCTCCAATTCAGTTCTGGCAATCCCCTGCTTCGCTATGCAGTACAACGTCGGAAAATCGAGCTGCTGGTTGTTTGCACCAAGGGAAAGAAACAATTCGAACACTTCGTCGAGAACTTCGTGCGGACGTGCGTCTTTCCTGTCGATCTTGTTGATGACGACGATGGGTTGGAGGTTGAGCTCGAGCGATTTCTTCAGAACAAATTTCGTTCCCGGTAAGGGACCTTCCGCGGCATCAACGAGGAGGAGGACGCCATCAACCATCTTCAGTGTTCGTTCAACTTCCCCGGCAAAGTCCGAGTGACCGGGTGTGTCGACAATATTGATTTTGTACGTGGACTTGTGTGCGAGCGACTTGTAGAACACTGAGGTGTTTTTCGCAAGGATGGTAATTCCCCGTTCCCGTTCCAGTTCGTTGGAATCCATCACGCGTGTCACAACCTCCTGGTTGGCACGGAACGTTCCCGTCTGGCGCAACATATAGTCCACCAGGGTCGTCTTGCCGTGGTCGACGTGGGCAATAATTGCGATATTCCGTATTTCTTCTCTTCGATGCATCGATTCTCCAAAATAAAAATGCCTCAGGTTGCTCACCTAAGGCATACACAAGATACGGAATTTCGATCTCAAATCAAAATGGACTCAGGCGGCCCCTCGTAGTCCGGATTTATCGCCGGACCGACGTTTCATTTTCCCGGCCATCGGGTGGATCCCCGCCCAGCGCGACTCTCCGCGGCAGTCCAGACACGTCCCGATTCAAGGTCAATTCCGCAGGACCGCACCGGAAATCGTCGGCCTCCGAATCATTCTTCTTCCATGTATTCCCCAAAAAGCTTTTCCAGGTCGTCGAGTCCTTTCTTGATGGAGAACCGGAGAGCGTCACCAAACGTGTTGAGGACGATCAGCGCGTTCACGTTCGCGTCAAAACTCGATGCCGCCGAAAGCCTGTTCCACATCCCCTTGTTGACCTTTGAAATCTCTTTGTAGATTTCGACCAGCCTGTCCAATTCCCAGTCCGGTTTTTTCCCCCGCTGTTTCTTGAAGAACTGCGCAAGGAGGTACATCGTCACGGACCGATAAACGGTCTCTGTTGCAGATGCAAACGGGAGATGGAATCGTACCATCGGTCTCAATTTGTCAAGGATGGGACAATTGCTGGTCACCATGTAAATTCCCATCAGGGAGCTCAGGGCATTCTGTACCGTGGTTTGCTTGGCATAGCTCCGATCGGGCGTCTCAACGACGGCGAAGACGGTCTCATAGGAAGTGGAGAATTTGAAAGTTTCGATGAGGCCTGAAAGATTTGCCGCAACCGGGCATCGCTCGACCTCGGCTCCCAGCGGACAATTCTCGCATTGATTGAACGCGAGCCTTGTCCATTCCGGAAGATGAGGAGAAGCAGCGTTCCTCAATCCGAGAGTTTTGCCGTCGAGAATGGTTTCAAATTCCTTTTCGGTCCCATCTTCAGCCTGGAACTTGTACAGGATTTGAATTATCTCTGTGCTGTGCTCATCAATGTGCATAGTCGTGACTTCTCGAGTCGGAGAGCGACTCACGTGGGCTGGCTATGACTGGAACGGGTGCCGCGTTTGCAGGGATTGTGCGCCGGGGCCGGATTCACCATCACGTACCTGCCAATGTAGCAAGGTATGGAGGAAAAAACAACGTGTTCGATCGTGCAGCGGTCGGTTGTCACGTCGCCCGAACATTCCCCCACGCCGGCACGGATGGAATCCTGCCCGTTTCTGTCAGACCTGGTAGACTTTCACCAATTCAGAGTTGACTTCGAGACGGGGTCCGCCGATAAGAGCGACGCAATCGGGAATTGCCGGAAACACTGCTTCAAGGCAGACTTTGATGGATTTGGGCTTACCCGGCAAGTTGACTATCAGTGCTTTCCTGCGAATACCTGCCGACTGCCGGGAAAGGATCGCCGTTGGGACATTTTTGACGGAAACAGAGCGCATCAATTCGCCGAACCCGGGCAGCATTTTCGTGCAAACGCTCTCCGTGGCTTCGGGTGTTACATCCCGTTGTGCGGGTCCGGTTCCGCCGGTTGTGATCACCAGGCAACATTTCTTTTTGTCCACCATGGACCGCAGTTCGCCTGCAATGCGGGCTTTGTTGTCCGGCACGATGCTGTAGACTTCTTCCCATTCGCTTCGCAGGTACGTATGGAGGATTTCCCTGATCGCCCTACCCGAAAGATCCTCATAGACTCCCTTGCTGGCTCTGTCGGAAGCGGTGAGTATTCCAATCTTGATTTTCATGTTCGCCTTTTTCGTTTTGTGCCCGAAGTGTTACGATGCGAACGGCGGATTCCACCTCCTTGTTTGGGTGTCCGTCGCGGGCGAGGCGTTTCTATGATGGTGTCCGAATGTTCGGGCTCACGATCAGGAAATCGTCGCCTTGCGAAGACGTTAGCCCGCCTGACACGGATCATGGATCGTCGTTGCATCGTACGGTAGCGAAAGAACTTCTCGAAATCAATTTCCGTGTCCCCTGTTGAACCGGGGACGGCTTCCCTTCAGGCAGTTGCGGGAGGTCTGAAGACAGAAAGAGACAACGGACGCGGAGGTCTTCATCGGGATTCTTCCATCGCGATGCCTCCCATCGATTCAAACCGGAATGTTCCGGCGACTGTCCTCTCCGCGATCGCAGCGCCTGGTAGCACACACAGCTCAACATTCATTCCGTCCTCAGCTTCTCTTGCGGGATGACTGTCGTGTGTTCAACGTGGACTTCGCCTACCGGTATTCCGCGCTTGATTGACACTCTAAATTTGGTTAAGTTTTTGGTTCAGCGAAGCAATTTTCCGGACTTTTCAAAAGGTTTTGCGCATGAAACGAATGCAGAATTGGCTCGTCATCGGTTTCCTGGGAACCCTTCTCGGCGGGTGCGGCACTTCAAGCCCGGTCGTTGCCACCATTGGCAACGAAAAGATTACGCTCGAAGATTTTGAAAACAGTTACGCCAAGAATAACGGCGGATGGACGGCATCTCTTTCCTCAACGCCCGAAGATCGTCAGCGATTCCTTGACCTTCTCGTGAAATTCCGTCTTAAGGTCGAGGAAGCAAAGGATCGCGGTCTTGCCAACGATTCGTCCGTGAGGAGCGAGTTGGATGAGTACCGGCTTTCGGTAGCCCAGTCGTATATGATCGAGAAAGAGCTCATTAATCCACACGTCAAAGAGATGTATGACCACAAGTGCGAGGAAATTCACGCCGCTCATATTTTCTTCCGATTGCCGCAGAATCCGACCCCCGCAGATACCCTTGCGGCATACAACAGTGCAATGAAAGTCATCTCCCTCCTCCCCAAAGTGAGTTTTGACTCGTTGGCCAGCGAATACTCACAGGATCCCCAGACTGCGCAGCACGGAGGAGATGTGGGATGGATTATCCCCACGCGGATAGCGAGGGATATCGAAAATGCGGCGTACTCGATGAAGGAAGGGGAGATTTCCAGGACCCCGGTCAGGAGTCCGTTTGGCTACCATATTCTGAGAATCCTCAAGCGTCAGCCGGCAAAAGGAGGGATACGCCTGAGTCACATCCTCAAACGGTTTGCGCGCGACCTGAGTGATACGGCCGCCGTCCGCGACACGATGTGGCTCATTTACAACCAGATCAAGAGCGGGACAACGTTGGGCGACCTTGCCAAGAAATTCTCCGACGATCCTACAAGCAATCAGCGCGGCGGTGATATCGGCTACTACGAGCGTGAAGCATTGCGTCCGGATATCGTCAACCTTCTGTTTAACCTGCCGGTGGACTCAATCACGACCCCCTACCGTCAACCGTACGGCTATCACATCTTCGAAGTCACCGGGCGACGCCCTCTTGCCCCGTTCACCGAAGTTGAAAAAGATCTCCGGACGGAATATCAGCAACGATTCTATCAACAGGACTATGCGGATTTTGTGAAGAATCTGCGACGCCAGTATGGAGTCACCATCAACGATGCCGTCCGGTCAGAACTGCGAACCTCCTTCGACACAACAAAGACTCCCACCACCGCGGGCTGGAGCGATACCCTGTCGTCCGGGCTTTTGCACAAGACGCTCCTCACGTGTGCCGGCAAGAACCGAACTGTGAAAGATTTTGTGAGTGATGTTGCAGGGATCGCTGATTTCAACAACACCGGGCTGAGGCCGTCGAATGTCGATGCAATGGTAGAGCGCGTGGCAGGTGATCTGGCCCTCAAAGCACACGCCCTGGCGGCTCTTGACCGGTATCCCGAGCTCAAGAGCCTGATGGACGAGTACCTTGACGGTATTCTGCTTTACCGGATTGAACAGGATGAGGTATGGAAGAAAATTGCCGTGAATGATTCGTTGCTCCGGGGATTCTACGACACGACAAAAGAAAAATACCGGTGGCCGGATCGCGTGAACTTCGCGGAAATCTTTGTGCTCGCCGACAGCGCAAAGAAAGCGGTCCAGTGGAAACTCGCCTACGGCGAGGATTTTCTGTCGGTGGCGGAGGAATATACCTCGCGTCCGGGATATCGCGAAAAACTTGGAATCTGGGGATTACAGCCGTACGACCTGAATGCCTTGTCGCAGAGAGCCTCGAAGATGCCCGTCGACAGCGTCAGCGAGTTCTTCCAGTACGAGAACGGGTGGTCGATCATCAAAGTGGTGGCGAAGGACAGCTCCCGGGTGAAATCGTTCGACGAAGCGGGTCCTGAGCTCGCCAGCGCCTATCAGGAACAGGCTTCGAAGGTGCGCGAGCAAGAATGGATCGACTCCCTCAGAAAAAAATATGGCGTTACACTCAACACCGCTGTGCTTGCAGAAGCATTCAAGAAAAGAACCGTTGAAAAGAAATAGCCTTCTTCTTGCCTGCGTCCTGTTATCCTTCGCTGGTTGCCAGCGACAGACCGCGTCGAACGCCGCCCTTGCCCGGTTTGACAACAGGACGTTGACAGCCGAGGATATTCACGCCCGTTTCGATTCCACCCGGGGCCTTACCGAGGCGCAGCTCCAACAGTACGTTCAACGTTGGCTGAAGGATGAGATTCTGTACCGGGAGGCTCTTGCGAACGGACTGGGGAATTCAAAAGAAACCAACGACCGGCTTGCCGATATCCGCCGGCAGCTCGTCATCAACGAGTTCCTCGATAAAGAAATCTACAACGACCGATCTGCCGTGAGTACACCGGAAGACGTGCAGGCATACTATGAAGCGCACAAACGCGAGTTTGTCCTTCGCAGCGACGAGGCGTTGATCAGTTACGTGATATTTTCCGATCGTGACGCGGCCAACAGATTCCGGAACATCGTCCTGCGGGGCACGCCGTGGCAGGAAGCGCTCAGCAAAGTGCTTGGTAATCCACAGCAAAGTTCGAAGATCCTCACAAAAGGCGATTCCCTTTACCACACGCAGGCATCATTGTTGCCCGCAGAACTCTGGCGCGTTGCTTCCTCGTCAACCCTGAGAGAACCGTCCTTTCCCATCAGCACGACGGAGGGATACTACGTTCTCATTGTCTGGCAATACGGAAAGCAGGGTCAGCCCGCGGACATCCATTTTGTCGACGGCGAAATCCGGAGCAGGCTCGCGATCGAACGACGCTCGCATTTGTACGATTCCCTGGTCGAGAACCTTCGGGCCAAACATTCTGTTGAAATATTGATGGGGACAACGGGAAGCGACACGACACGCTTGAAAACTTTGGAGTAGCCAGTAGAATGAGAATAATGAACAGAGCAACGATGCTTATCGCCGGGATTGTGCTGGGCTTCGGCCTGCTCCACGCCCAGACCGTTCTCGACAGAATTGTCGCAGTCGTCGATAAAGAAATCATTACGGAATCGGAGCTCAATGAACGACTGGCATTCTATGCCTACCAAAACAAGCTCGACCCCGCAACGCCGGGCCTGAAGCGGCAATTGCTCGATAATATGATTGCGGAAAAGCTCATCCTTGCACAGGCGATTATTGACAGCGTGCAGGTGACCGACGAAGAAGTCTCGCAAGCACTCGACCAGCAAATCCAGAGGCTGGAACGTCAATTCGGCTCCGACAAAGCCATTGAAGAAGCCTACGGGAAGCCGATTGCACGCATCAAACGTGAATACCGCGATGAAATGCGAAAGCAGTTGCTGGTCCAGCGGATCGAACAAACCCGACAAAGCTCGATCCAGGTGAGCGCAAAAGACGTCGGTGAATTCTATGCCACCTACAAGGACAGTCTCGTCGAGGTTCCGGACACCTACACCCTGAGCCATATCTACATCGTTCCCAAACCCGACACAGCGGTCGACCGACAGACATACCAGAAGGCAAAAGCTCTCCTTGACAGCATCAGGGCTGGAGGGGATTTCGCGGATTTCGCCAAGCGCTATTCGGCGGACGCAACCGCTGCAAGCGGAGGGGACCTTGGCTGGTCAAAACGCGGTGACTTCGTGCCCGAATTCGAGGAGGCGCTGTTTGCCCTCAAGGAAGGCCAGGTCTCCGATGTGGTGAAGACGCAGTTCGGGTATCATATCATCCAGCTTCTCGGCCGCCGGGGTGAGTCGGTTCACGCCCGTCATATCCTCCTGCGTATCGAGAAGGGGCCGGCCAGCGATTCCGCTGCCGTCGATGCATTGCGTGCAATCCGGACTCGTGCTTTGAATGGGGAGGCGTTTTCCGATCTCGCCAAAAAGTATTCGGAAGATGAACAAACCAAACCCCTCGGTGGCGACCTCGGAGAAATAACCGCCAAAGACATTACCAAGGATTTTTCGGACGAAATCAAGGACCTCAAGCCGGGAGAAATCAGTCAGCCGACAAAAATTACGGTGGGAAACAGCTACGGCTTTCAGATTGTTCTCATGCGCAGCCGCGTCCCCGCCCATATGCCCACCGTTGAAGGCGACTACAAACAGCTTGAACGGCTTGCCCTCTATCTGAAGCAAACGCGGCTGAATAACGAATGGATCGAAGAGTTGAAGAAGAACATTTACCTGGACGTGCGTCTGTAACGTTGTTCCGTCGACCGGTAAACTTTCGTCACCGGCTGCTCTCATCGGCGATTGCCGGGATTCCGGGTTTGTCAATTCTCATCGTTTAAAGGGATATCAGGTGCCTGTGCTAGAATTTCAAAAATCCGGAGATGTCGAGTCCGTCAAGCGGCTTGCAGAAGCTTATCACGCGTTGTGTTCTGAAATCGGCAAGGTTATTGTCGGACAGCAGACCATCGTCGAGCATCTGCTCATCTCGCTGCTCTCACGCGGACATTGTCTCCTGATCGGCGTGCCGGGTCTTGCGAAAACGCTCCTCATCAAGACGCTTGCGGAGACGCTTGACCTCAAATTCAGCCGGATCCAGTTTACTCCGGACCTGATGCCCAGTGATATTACCGGAACCGAGATTATCGAAGACAACCGGGCCACGGGCCAGAAATCGTTCAAGTTTGTCCACGGACCCGTATTCGCAAATATCATCCTTGCGGATGAGATTAACCGAACACCCCCCAAGACTCAGGCCGCTCTTCTCGAAGCGATGCAGGAACATCACGTCACCGCCGCGGGTGAAACCTACCAGTTGAAGGAACCGTTCTTCGTCCTTGCAACGCAGAACCCGATCGAACAGGAGGGCACTTATCCCCTTCCGGAAGCGCAGCTCGACCGATTCATGTTTGCACTCTGGATGGACTATCCGTCGGCTGAAGAAGAACTCAGGATCGTGAAATCCACCACGAGCCCGTATGTTGCCGAACTGAAGCACGTGCTCGGCGCCAGTCATATCATTGAATTTCAGGACCTTGTCCGCCGGGTTCCGGTCGCCGACAATGTCGTCCAGTATGCCGTCCAGCTCGTCAGCAAGACGCGCCCGCAGTCTTCTCACGCTCCTTCGTTCGTGAAGAACTGGATACGGTGGGGGGCGGGGCCGCGTGCATCGCAATATCTCATCCTCGGCGCCAAGACCCGGGCCATCCTCCAGGGACGCCATACACCCGATATCGCCGATGTCCAATCCATCGCCGCACCTGTGCTGCGTCACCGGATTGTCTCCAGCTTCAATGCCGAGGCAGAAGGGATCACGACCGTCCAGATCGTCGACAAGCTTCTTGCAGAGTCAGCGTAAGTACTGCCCGCATGACGACCCTTCAGAGAATACTCGCTCTTGTTGTCATTGTTTCCTCTTTCGGACCCCCTGCTGAGCTTGCCGCACAATCAACAGCGCACCAGAGTTTTTGGGTTTATCTGACTCAACGGTCACCCGTCAACCTCCCCGCGAAGGTACTCGGGATATCTGAGCGGGCGTTAGTACGCCGGGCCAAAGTGCTTCCAGCCGACAGACTCATCGATCAGTACGATGCCCCGATTCCCGTGTCGGTTATTGACCAGATCCGTGGCACCGGTGCGACGGTTCGCACCGTATCACGCTGGCTCAACGCCGTGTCCGTAAACGCAACGGCGGATCAATTGGCCGCGATTGCTTCACTCGTCCCTGTATCGTCGACGGCGCCGGTCGTTGACCTGCATTTCCGCAAACCGCAGGCTTCGACGCAACCGTCTGCTGTTTCGCATCGCGCGCTCGACAAGACAACATTGTTTTCCTATGGTCCCTCCTTTGATCAGCTCAACACCATCAACATCATTCCGTTGCATGAGATGGGGATTAACGGTACGGGCGTTTTGCTCGGCATGCTCGACGACGGTTTCAACAATCATACGACGCACGCGGCGCTCAAGAATATCCGTGTCGTCGCAGAGTATGATTTCGTTCAACAGGACTTCAATACTTCCCTTGCACCCGGCGAAAATCCGGAACAAGGCATCCACGGGGCAGGAACGCTCTCGTCTATCGCCGGCTTCGCAAGCGGTACGCTTGTCGGCGGCGCGTTTGGGGTCTCCGTGGTCCTCGCCAAAACGGAAATCGACAGCGTGGAAATTCACCTCGAAGAAGATAATTATGTCGCGGCACTGGAATGGATGGAGCGTCTCGGCGTCGATATTGCGTCGAGCTCGCTCGGGTACCGGGATTTTGACACGACGACATACAGCTACACCTATTCGCAGCTCGACGGGCATTCCACGATCGCTGCGAAAGCGGCAACAATCGCGGCACAAAAGGGGCTCCTGCTGGTTACCGCAATGGGAAATGAGGGGCGCCAGACCGGAACCAGTTCGTTTCTTCTCGGCACGATCGTCACTCCCGCCGATGCGGACAGTATCATTGCCGTCGGCGCGGCTTCGCTCGACGGCACCACTCTTGCGGGTTTCAGCGGCGTCGGTCCGACTTCCGACGGCCGCACCAAACCCGAGGTCGTGGCTCCCGGAATAAATGTTTGGTGGGTGTTCGGGAACAGTACTTCGGACTATTGGCGTGTGAACGGCACTTCCGCGGCAACGCCTCTTACAGCAAGCGCAGCAGCCCTGCTCCTTTCCGCGCACCCCGAACTGACGCCGATGCAGATCCGGCAGGCACTCATGAACACCGCAATCCCCCTTTCGGGTTTGTCAGCGGCTCTGTCGATCCCGAATAATTATGAGGGCTATGGGCTTGTGGATGCCTACGATGCAGTTCTTGGGGTCGGGCTGGCCTTCAGCAATCTTCCGATTGTCACCGCGAATGATACCGCATACAGGGTTACAACGTGGATCAGCTCAAAGAGTACGCTGGACGCAAGCTCGCTGGCTTTCTACTATCGATACCCGTCCGATTCACTGTTCACACGGGTCGCGCTTCTTCCGGGTCGTAATGCGCACGAGTACTCTGCGAGCATTCCCAAACCGCCGACGGGTGTCATCCCGGTGGGTTATTTCACCGCTACAGACGCGGCGGGTCAGCGGACAAGCCCGTTTGATGCCCCCAACCATTTCTTCACCATCCAGCCATCGTCCGACTCGCTGCGACAGTTCTTTCCCCCGGTTGACAGTGTACCGCCTGCCGTTCTTCTCCCGACGGACTACGTTCTCAGTAACAATTATCCCAATCCGTTCAATTCGACGACGACAATAAGATTCTACGCACCGACAACCGCCAGGGTTGAGCTTGTTGTCTACAACCTGCTGGGTCAACGCGTTAAAAGCCTTTTCAGCGGGACGCCGGCGCCGGGTTGGAATCCCGTACGGTGGAACGACACGAAAGATGATGCCGGTCATTCAATTTCCTCGGGAGTGTATTTTGCCAGGCTTACAACGAACCACTCCGCGCTCACCGTCAAATTGCTCTACCTGAAATAAGCATCAACACGATGCCCGATTTCCATCTTGCGTTTACCCTCAAGACCGTCGTTATCGTTCTCGCCGTACCGGCCGCCGTGCTGGTCGCCGCGTGGGCTTATCGCTACACGGTTCCCCCTGTATCAACGCCGCTCAAAATCGCTCTGATTACGCTCCGTTCCCTTGCCGTCCTGTTCCTCTTCCTCCTTTTGGGAGAACCCCTCCTCTCGCTGTTAACGCGCTCCGTGGAGGAACCGATCGTCGCAATCCTTGTCGACAACTCCCGCAGCATGTCGATTCAGGATCGACGTGGAGACAGAAAGAAGATCCTAAACGGGATCCTGGAATCTCCTTCTGTTTCCGCCCTGCATTCCATTGGCAAGCCGGCGTACATTCTTTTCGACCGCTCCTCAAGATTCATTTCATCTTTTTCGCCCGAGTCTCTTACGACGAAGGGGGACGGTACTGACATCGGCGAAGCGTTGAATCGGTTGAGGAAAATGGCGGCGGTCGAAAACATTCAGGCGGCTGTATTGCTCACGGACGGGCAATTTACGACCGGCACGAGCCCGCTGTATCAGGCCAAAGAACTTTCCTTCCCGGTTTTTACAGTCGGCATCGGCGATTCAACCGAGCAAAAGGATCTTCAGATCCGGCGCGTGCTCGCCAACGATATTGCCTACGTTGGGGACCGGGTTCCTGTGAACGTAACGGTCAAGAGCACGGGGTTCAACGGAGAACGCGTGGAGGTTGGCGTAAGCCAGAACGGAACCCTCCTCGACCACAAGACGCTGACGCTGGAACCGGGAACGCGTGAGTATGCGATTCCCCTCTCCGTCGTGCCCGCAAAAGAAGGGGTGCAGAAATTCACGGTGTCGGTATCGAAACTTCCCGGCGAACTGACCGCCGAGAACAATGCGATGAGCTTCTTCACGAAAGTCCTGAAAAGCAAAATGAAGGTACTCCTCGTCTGTGGAAGCCCGGGGGAAGATGCGAGCTTCATTCGCCGTGCGCTCGAGGGGGACAAGAATGTCGACCTGAAATCCTTCTTCGAGCAGAAGAACGGCGGTTTCTTAGAGGGCGTCATTTCAGCTCAGGTTGTCAGCGATGCCGATTGCCTTGTCCTTGTTGGGTTTCCGAATAAAGCGTCATCGGGTGAGTCGTTTTCCGCAATTCACGACGCGATCACAAAAGGAAAACCGTTTCTCTTTGTCCTGAGCCGTTCCGTTGATTTTGACAGGCTCCGCACCGCCGAATCTGCGCTGCCCTTTACGGTCGGCCAGACAACGACGAACGAGGACGAAGTATTCGTCACAATCCCGGCCGCGCAGCAGGGTAATCCCATCCTCAAAATTTCGAACGCGTCCATCGTCGCCTGGTCAAAACTTGCGCCGGTCTTCAGCATCCAGTCAGGATTTCGTGCAAAACCCGAAGCGGAAGTCCTGGGCATAGCTCGCATCCAGTCCATCGCGACGCCCGAACCGGTGCTCGTGAGCCGCAGCGTGAACCGGCAAAAGTCTTTCGCCATCCTCGCGTATGGCATATGGCGGTGGAAAATGTTCGGCGACCCGGCGAACGGCACCGAAAACCTCCTCGATGAGTTTTTGTCCAACACGGTCCGGTGGCTGACAACGCACGAGGATGACCGTCAATTCAGGGTTCAGCCGGTGAAAACGGCGTTCGGCGGCCAGGAGCCAATCGAATTTGCAGGCCAGCTGTACGATCAGAGTTACAAACCGGTCGACAATGCCGTCGTTCAGGTCACCGTCGCGCGCGGCAAAGAGTCCAGCGATATTCTCCTCAACGCAATCGGCAACGGCCGGTACGACGGTTCTCTTGACCGCCTGGAAGAAGGAGATTATTCTTTTTCGGCGACAGCACAGCAGAACGGAAAAACGATTGCGGAGGACAAGGGCACCTTTTCGGTCGGCGGACTCAACGTGGAATACCTTGACACGCGCATGAACAAGCCCCTCCTCGAGCAGATCGCCGCTAGCACCGGCGGAAAATACTACGACACCGACGCGCTCGCATCTCTTCCGAACGACCTTGGCTCTTTACCGAATTTCAAAAAGCGCGACCTGGTTCATTCCCGTGAAATTGAGCTCTGGAATTTCAAGTGGGCGTTGGCACTCATCGTTGTGTTGTTTTCGCTCGAATGGTTTCTGAGGAAACGAAGCGGGATGATTTGAACGACAAAAAGCCCGGGACAACGGTGGCTGGATGCCGGGAAACTACAACCATGGACGGAAAGGCGGAAAGGTGATGAAGAGGATTGAGAAGTTCTTTGTGCGGCTGGTGGTTCTGGTATTCGTATTGGGGGCAGGTTCAACGGCCGTGCGTTCCCAAACGCCGTTGTCCCAGATTCCGCCGCAGCCGGCCGACGCACCAACGCTTTGGAAAAACCTGATTGGCATCTATGCTTCGCCGCAGGACACCCTCTACGTGGCGGAGAACAACAATCATCTTTTTGTTGTGACGAAGGCACTGCACTACGTGATGTTGTCCGAAGATGCCGGCGGACTGTACGTGTTTAACAACGAGCGGCTCTTTGGCGAAACCGCACTGAGGTTTGCTTCCAACGGAACTTCCCGGCCGACTTCGTTGACGATAGGGGGAGTGACCTTTCAACGGTTGATCCTCCGGGACGAAAGCGGAACCTCGTTCCGGATCAAGCCGCTCAAGTCCGTCGACGAGCTTCGCGCCGTCGCGCTCGCCGCCAATCCACCGACAGAAGATGGTGATTTTCTTAAGCCGGACCTTGTGGACCTGTCAACGCTCGACAGCACAATCAAGTTTGACATCCGGTATGCCACCACGAACAACTTCATCGGAGAGAAATTCTACTCACAAGCGAAGGCGTTTCTCCAGCGTCCCGCCGCCGAAGGACTTCTGCGTGCCCATCTCTGGTTGAAGAAGCTGGGGTTCGGTTTGCTGATCCACGATGCGTATCGCCCCTGGTATGTCACGAAAATGTTCTGGGACGCCACTCCCGATGACAAGAAGATCTTTGTCGCCAACCCGTCGCAGGGCTCACGACACAATCGCGGTTGCGCTGTGGATTTGACTCTCTACGATCTCAAAACCGGAAAACAGGTGGAAATGACGGGTGGCTACGATGAGATGTCGGAACGGTCTTACCCGAGTTATCCCGGGGGGACGTCGCTTGAACG
>DATDNS010000008.1:0-2570 GCA_036518155.1 Bacteroidota bacterium | reverse complement strand
AATCTCGAGCCAGACGCTGCAGACAGCGGCCTCCTCCCGGATAATCCCGTTCGCTGCAAGCAGGTTGCGTATGGCGATGCCGAAGCCGGCCTGCAAAGGCGTTCAAGCGATTCCGCCAAAACGGGATAAGCGCTTCCTGCGGTAGACCCGTGCTCCGGCTGGAAAAGAGGTTCTATCTTAATTAATGCTTTCCGTTGGCCGTTTCATGGAGGACAATCCACGGCGCGTGATCAGTTGTTTGTACGTCAGCAGCTCGAATTGACGGCTGCGCACAAGCGTCCGAAATGCCTCCGACGTGAGTATGCCGAGCTCTGCCTCCCTGTGTTTGCTCACGTTCGGCAGGCCGAATGAATTCAAATCCACAAGAGCATTCATTTCGTCGGTCTGCATGCCGATATGAAAAACCAGCAGATTGGGTGATGTGAGCCGGAGGTCGCGGAGCTGTGCCAGGAGAGAATCCTGTTTCTGCGCCGGATCGACGGCATAGACACCGCGAACATCAACTTCGCCAAACCATCGGCTGATGCCCAGCTTGTACTCAGCCGCAAGCCGCTCGACGAGCGATTTCAATTCAGGCGTTTGAACGGCGGCGCTCATATGATAGTCAAGATAGTCAATTGCCAATCCCGAGTTCTTTGCACGCGTGATCTGCGCCCGAAGTTCCTTTTCGATTTCAGCGATTGACGGATTATTTGCGAACAATGCGGCGCGGGAGGGAAAAAAATATCCGCAACTATCAACCAGGGAAGGGACAGACTGCGCTCCCGCAACCGGCCCCCAGCGATAATTCTTCCATTCTGCGTTGAGGGTGAGGTGGATGCCCACCGAAACTTCGCGATGGTTCTTTAGAATGTCGACAGCCTCCTGGTACCACGGGCACGCGAACATCACTGATGCAGAAACGGGAATGCCCGTTGCGACGACGCGTTCAAAAGCCATATTGACCGTGTGGCACATACCGATATCATCGCAACGAATGATGAGCGGGAGTTGTTGAGCCGATGCGAAGCTGCAGAACAATGCACTGAGAGCGACGAGGACGAGGGTTTTCACAAGGTTTCTCCTTCTGTGAAGATGCAGTGTACAAACAAAACTTCGCGTTCGCAACGTATTCGATCTACAACATGCGCCTGTCACAGAAGGACCTTGACGGCTCGAGAAAATTGCCGTGAGGAGAGTCGTTTACGTGGAATTTCTAGATTACACAGGTGGAGACTGTCAGGGCGGGAAGAACTCGCTGCATATCACCACGGAATAATCGGTGAGCGGCGGCATTTTTTTCTCCTCCGCTGCAGTTTCCTACCCACTAAATGCCGCCACCCACTCGAATACCGATGCTTCTACTTCAAAATAATCATCCTCCGTGTCATTTGGTGCGAGACGCCTGCCGTCAGCCTGTAGAAATACATGCCGCTTGAGAATCGTGAGGCATCGAATTGAACCTGATAACTTCCGGGGGACTGTTGGTCGTTTACCAATACCGCGATTTCCTGACCGAGCACGTTGTAGACAGACAATCGCACCTGCCCGGCTTCGGGGATGGAATAGCGGATGGCCGTCGATGGGTTGAAAGGATTTGGATAGTTCTGTTCCAGTGCAAACCGGCGCGGAACACTTCCGGCAACATCAGTCTCCATCCTGTCGACCGCGTTCGTCACGGACTTCGAGAGAACAGTGTTTCCGCCTGACTGCTTGACAAAATACGTCAGCGGATTGGTTTGATGTTGATTGTCGGGGTATACGATCATCGCCGTGCCATCGTTATAGATGGTTGTCGAGGCATATTCGGCAAGATCCCGGGTCCCGCTGGCGCATCCCGTACCATCGACGCAGATTGGACCGGTGTGAAAGACACCTGTCGCTTCGGATTGGGAAATCGACGGCGACCTGGCGAGGGCATTTTGCGTCTGTGCGAAAAGCACTTTCCACTGCGCATCCGGAGCGAGGTTGTTCGACGACGATGTCCCCCACCACGAGATATCCACGCTCCCCGCGTCTCCCGCGTCAATCCACGGAGACAGGGAAGTCTTGGTGTCCGCGCCGTTGCTCACGCGCACCGGGAGGTTCCACGTGTTTCCCTGATCCTGCGAGCTCGTCAGGAAGATGCTCGCACCGTCCGAATACACAACGTGAACGTTACTGCCCCTGTCGACGGCAACAATCGGGAATACATTTGCATAGGAGACCCCTGAAGGCCCGGCGTGGGCCAAAAGAATAGCGAACGACTGCCCGCCGTTCGTGGAGCGTGCCATATATACCGAGTTGCCGGCGCTGCCGATAAACACGGTGTAGACGTTTCCGTTGTTCCGGTCCACGGCAATATTCCCCTGGTCTCCAGGTTGCACACCGAATTCCGGCGTGGTGGCCTCAACAACCTGGGGGAACGTCAATCCCCCATCAAAGGATTTCAGTACGAAGATACTTTCCGTGCCGACAAGAAGAACGCCAAGCTGTTTGAATGTCAGGTATACTTCGTTTTCACCGTGGGTTGCGATCCATTGACGGTCATTGAGTGGAACGTTGGAAGAGACCGGATTGACTGCCCATACCGTTCCGCCGTCAGTTGAACT
>DATDNS010000007.1:0-3504 GCA_036518155.1 Bacteroidota bacterium | reverse complement strand
TGTTCATCATGATCAGCCGCAAAAAGGCTGTCACCCAGATCATTGGACTTTTGACAATGGAGAACGGTTTGTTTCTCTCAGGACTTTCGATCACACACGGAATGCCGCTGATTGTCGAGGTCGGGATCTTCTTTGATATCCTTGTTGCAGCGCTGATCCTGGGATTGTTTGTCTTCCGTATCAATAAATCATTTGAAACAATCGACATTGCCGCCATGAGGAGTCTGCGACATTGAGCATCGTCCTGTTCTCGATGCTTCTTGGAATACCGTTTCTCGGCGCCATCATCTGCATCCTCACCCCCCGACAAAGGGTTCTGGAGCGTGTAACGTCCACGGGGACGGGGCTGACGTTTCTGTCGGCACTCCTCCTCGCGCGTGAAGTCCTCGCCAGTACGACGCTCTCATCGCCCAACGGCTTCTTTTACGCCGACGCGTTGTCGGCCGTCCTCGCCGTTATCGTTACAGGGAGCGCGTTTGCGACTGCGCTGTATTCTTCTGGGTATCTCAATGCGCACGTCGTTGCCGGGAATATTTTTCCCGCCCAACTACGTCTCTACTATGCACTTCTCAACGTCTTCCTGTTCACAATGACCCTGGTGCTTCTGTCAAACAACCTCGGATTTCTCTGGATTGGCACCGAGGCCACGACACTCGCAACGGCGTTCCTTGTGGCGTTCTATGACACAAAGAGGTCCCTTGAAGCAGCGTGGAAGTACGTTATCATCTGCTCCGTTGGTATTGCCCTTGCGCTCTTTGGTGTCATCCTGACATATTTTTCGTCGGTAACGATTGCGGGAACATCGTCGGCTTCGCTCCTCTGGACCTCACTGATGATTGTCGCAAAGAAACTCGACCCTGCGATTCTCCGACTTGCGTATGTGTTCGCGTTCATCGGTTTCGGGACAAAAGCGGGTCTCGCGCCGATGCATACGTGGAAACCTGATGCCTACGGCGAAGCGCCGGCACCGATCAGCGGATTGATGGCAGGAGGGTTGGTGAACGTCGCGCTGTACTCGCTCATCCGGTTCACGGTGCTCGTCAACAGAGCTGTCGGGCACGAATTCGCGTCCACGCTGCTCATCGTCTTCGGCCTCGGATCCATCATTGTTGCCATCCCGTTTATCCTGCTCCAGCGGAATATCAAGCGACTGCTGGCGTACTCCAGTGTCGAGCACGTCGGGATTATTGTCTTTGCGGTCGGTCTTGCCTCGCCGGTCGCTTATCTCGGGGCCTTGCTGCACATGCTCAACAATGCCATCGTGAAGCTCCTCCTGTTCTTCTCGGCCGGGAATTTGCGCCTGGCGTATCATTCCAAGATCATCCGGCGCATTGAAGGTGCGGTGCACGTCGTTCCGTTCACGGCAACGATATTTCTGATCGGAGTGTTTGCGGTGACAGGGTGGCCCCCTTTCGGGCTGTTCGTCAGCGAGTTCACGATTGTGACCGCGGGATTTTCGACCGGACAGTTCTGGCCGACGATTGTCTTTCTCCTTGGTGTTGCGACGATCTTCGCAGGGTTTATTTACTATGCGGGCAAGATGGCGTTCGGTGATTCGCAAGGGAAGGAACGTCAGAAAGATTCCACCACGGTGACACGAATTCTGCTTGCAGCGCTGGCGTTCCTCTTGTTGTGCCTCGGAATCTTTATCCCTGCGCCGCTCATGACACTCCTCAAAAATGCCGCAACCGTTATGGCCGGATAACATTCAATGGACGCAAAAGAAAAATATCAACAGCTGTTGAAGGATGCTTGGGGGGACCGGCTTACTCTTGAGCCCTCCGTGGCACCGAACGAGCTTTATGTTGCCCTCGATGCGCAATTTGTCGGGAGTCTGAGTGGAATCTGTTCGGCGTTGGTAAAATCATTCAAGGCGATGTTTGTCACACTGATCCCCGTCGATGAACGCCCGACAAAAGGGTCGATATCCGTGTACTATGTTTTTTCCATCGTGCACGACGATCTATTCCTTTTCCTGAAAGTACCGGTGGACCCGCGACACATGGAACTACCGTCGATAGCAGCCAGGATTGAAGCCGCGAACTGGTTCGAGCGCGAGATGAAAGACTGGTTCGGCATCATGGCCTTTCCGAATATTTCCCGTCTCGCGTCGCATCCTGACTGGCCCGAAGATGTCCATCCGATGTTGAAAGAGTTCAATGTTGGACAAACGGTGCCGCGGGTCCGGGGCGATTTTGAATTCAAACACGTTGAGGGTGAGGGGATTTTTGAGATTCCGGTAGGCCCCGTTCACGCGGGAATCATCGAGCCCGGGCATTTCCGGTTCAGCGTAGCCGGGGAACCCATCATCAATCTGGATGTACAACTCTATTACACGCACAAGGCGACGGAAAAAGTTGCTGAGGGAATGGCACCTGAACGCGCCGTCTTCCTCGCAGAACGAGTTTCCGGCGACACCTCATTTGGCCACGCACTTGCTTTTTGTCACGCCGTCGAGCGTCTGAGTGCCATCGAACTATCCCTGCAGGCGCAGGTGTCCCGAACAATCCTTCTCGAACTTGAGCGGCTCTACAATCACATCGGAGACATCGGCGCCGTGATGCTCGATGTCGGCTACGGAGTCGGAGCCTCGATGGCCTCGCATCTCAAAGAACAGTTGCTCCAGGCGAATGAAGTACTGACGGGCAGCAGGCTGTTGCGCGGGGTGGCAGCGGTTGGAGGAATTCGCAAGCGTGTCGACGATTCTCCATTGAAACGCGAGACGCTGCGCAGGGTGTCTCGGATGATGGGCAAATCGTTTGAGGAGCTTGTTGACGTGGCGATGTCGAGTTCATCGACCCTTGACCGTCTGGAAACGACCGGGCAACTTACGCGCAAAGATGCGTACAGACTCGGCGTGATCGGTATTGCGGGGAGGGCTTCAGGGATCGATCGGGATCTTCGTCGCGATCATCCGCATTGCTTGTACAAGGAGCTGAAGTTCAAGGCTTCGCTTCACGAGGAAGGAGATGTCCTGGCGCGTTTCAACGTGCGTATCGACGAGGTCCGCCAGTCCTTCGCGATGCTTGAAGAACTGGTGGACCGGCTTGGGGACGGGCCAACGATCATCGCGTACACTCCGATTCCGTCGAACAGTGTCGCCCTGGGATATGCCGAAGCGTGGCGCGGCGAGGTGATTCACTGGGTGATGACGGATGCAACCGGCAGGATTGCCCGATGGAAAATCACGGATCCGTCGTTCCGCAACTGGAAAGCCGTTACCGTCGCAGTCCGGAACAACATCGTTCCCGATTTTCCGGTCATCAACAAGAGCTTCAATATGTCGTATTCGGGGAACGACCGATGAGAACGAACGGCCCCTCATTAACCGACCAGGAGAACGTGTAACGCCATGCTCAAAATTGTGCGCAGATATGTTACGGAAGGCATCGTCACGAACAAATTCCCCGTGATCGTGTCCGAGCCGCCTGAAGGGTTCCTCGGCACGCCGGTCATTGATTTTGAACGATGCACAGCGTGCGACAAATGCGCCGAATCCTGTCC
>DATDNS010000006.1:0-3687 GCA_036518155.1 Bacteroidota bacterium | reverse complement strand
AAACAGGGCGCCGTGAACGACCTGCAGTAGTTTCGAACAAATCCGTGATGCGGCCATTTCCCGGCTGTACAATTCTTGCGATACGTGCTTTAGATTCTGAATGGTTCGAGCGAGTCAACTCCGATTCTCAGGATACTATCGTTGACTTTTGTCAATCAGCGAGAGCGAATTCAACTGCAGCCGTTGCATGAAGCATTGTTGTGTCGAATGTGGGCACGGTCAAATCAATTGGCTTTATCAGGAGAGGTATCTCCGTACAGCCTAAGATGATTCCCTCTGCGCCATTCCGCCGGAGTTCTCCGATGATGCTGAGGTACTTGGTTCTCGTCTCTTCCTTGAATATGCCCGCCCCCAGTTCGTCAAGGATAGATGAATGGAGAAAATCCCTTTCGTTTTGTCCCGGAATCAGCGTGCTGATGCCTGACCGGGAAAGAGAGTACTTGAAAAAGGATTGCTCCATGGTAATTTTCGTTCCAAGCAGTCCGATACTTGATATCTTCTGTTTGAGAATTTCTTTTGCCGTTACCTCTGCTATGTGGATGAGAGGGATGCTGACATTCTGCCGGATTGTGTCGGCGACAATATGGGGTGTGTTCGCACAAATAATTATGCAATCCGCGCCGGCGTGTTGGAGCCGACGCGCAATATCCGAAAACCATTCTCCCATCTTATGCCAGTTCTGGGAATCGACGAGGGGTGTAAAATCCTGAAAATTGATACAATGGAGAATCATTTTGGCAGAATTGCGCCCGCCCAGTCGCTGGTTGATCTGTTGGTTGATGATTCTGTAGTACTCCGCCGTGGAAAGCCAGCTTGTTCCGCCGATGAGTCCCAGTGTTTTCACGCGTTCCTTGAATTATGAATTATGGCTGTGATGACATCCTTGGGCATTTCTTCGTCCAATGTTTACTCGTTCAGATAATAGGAAATCGTCGGTTCGCAAAACAGAATCAGTTGCCGTAATTGCTTACATAACAGTTCTTGGGGTAACACGATGGTGATCGAATTGACGGGCCGGCGCTGTCGGGTCAAAAATCTGATAGCTATTCTTATCTGGCGGACCAAAGATAGATTGTGGCAGCATTGCTCACAGATATTTCAACCACCAATCTCTGCGCCTGGACTTCAGCTCCGCGTACCAGCGACACGCAAGATACAAAACAACAATGACCACAGCCCATACGAGATAAAGCTGCCACAACGTCCAGGGATATCCGTCCGGCGGCGGAGGATTACCCATGGGATGGTTGGTGAACAGCCAACCGCTCACTTCGCCGTGAATGAACAAAGAAGCGACGACCGCGGCCAAATGGATCAACGGAATATGCAGCATATAGTAAAAGAACGGGACGCGGCCGAATAATGCGACAGGGGCTGCAAAGCGACCTCGGGCTTGTTCCAACCACGGTATCAGTGCAATGACAGGGCCAAGCGTCATCAGCAAGAAGGAGAACGAAGCGGGATACTTGTTTGTGTTGAGGAATGAGAGAAGAGCCGGCATTCCTTTGTCGCTTGTCGGAAACGTCCACGGCCACGGATTCCCATACAGATTGAATCCGCGCAGGATGAGGAATAAGACAATGGCCCCCAGGCCGATTCCCAAACAGAACTTGGTCCGCCGTTCGGAATCGAACGTCAGGATGGCGCCGAAGGCATAACCCGCCGCCATCACTCCGATCCAGGGGATGATCGAATAGAGAACGATGAGGTTGGGGCCTTGCGTTCCGAAGGAGATGGGGCCCGCGAAGAATCCCACATACGCGATTTTCCACAACGCAGAGCCAGCATCGTTGCCGAGACCTTTGATGATAACGTTCAGGTGCGGGTCGACGATATTGTGTCCTGCAACGATCAGGAGTCCGATAGTTCCAACAGCGGGGAGAGGTAATTTGACGAGCCCGGACATCAGGATCATGCACCATCCGATCACCCAAATGACTCCCGCCATTTCATAATGTGCGAAGTCGAAATTGAATGTCCAGGCGACCCGGAGAAATGTGAGCTCAAGAAAAATCAACCAAATGCCGCGAGTGAGCAGGAAACGTCCAAGGTCCTGATGTTTGCGGCCGTAGAGGAATGCGCTCGTGCCTGCCAAAAAAAGAAAAGCGGGTGCACAAAAATGTGTGACCCATCGCGTGAAGAAGATTCCGACCGTCGCGCCTCCGGCAGGTACACCCGCAAAGACCCTTACATGATCAATTGCCATGAGAATCATCACCGCCCCCCGGATCAGGTCGACAGATGTTATGCGCGGCGTCTTGGCAGCAGGATCATCGCTTGTCACCATTTTTCTCTCTCCACGTTATCGGACAATACATTACGGTCATTCCTGTTTCAAAGTCTCATCCGGATCCGCCCTGCAATGAGGCAAGGCAACGTTCGCAAGTGAATGTGACTGTCCGGTCGCCAGCCCGACATGTGCAGCCATCGCGCCGCCGAACCCTCGTTGACATCAGGATTGCGTTTTGGGAGATATGTCACCTGCACCCGACCTCCTTCGCACCTTTATTGCGAAGGACCTCAGCTCCTCCAGAGATAGGACATCTTGAAAAATATGCCGCGATAAGTTTCGAGGTATGAATTTGCGGGTACGTATGCCGACTGATTCCACGCAGTCCGCTCGAACAGAGAACCGTAGCCGAGATACATCACCGTGCCGGGGATGTACGTGAAAGAAAGAAGAAAATCGTCGGTAAGACTCTTCCGGTAGCCGTTGTATTCCGTGATGCCGCGGACAAACCAGTATTCGTTCAGTTGATAGATTAGCCGCACGCGTCCGATTGGATAATCATAGGCGAGCGAATTATCCGAGACACGGAAGAGGTTTGCGTACGTTCCGGTGAGCGTCAGGTCGAAGTGCTGCCACGGCTGGAGATCGAGGTTCGCGACAAGTGTGGATCCTCTTCCCTGGACCGGCGACGATGAATAGACGACCGAGTTACCGTACCGTACGGAGAGCGTGAAATAGACCTGCTTCGAGAATTGTCCGCCGCCGGCAATCCTGATGCCGTTGTCGGAGAACCGCTCCCCCGCAAAAATTTCCGTCGCTTCCGCATATTGGACACTGGCGGTCAGACTCCCAAGAATGGTCAGCCCAACCGTGAACCGGTTGTTCGTCTCCCACAGCCCGCTGGGGTCGTCTCTCAGCACCGAGCCGAAGGCAGCGAGATCAATGCGATCAATGACATTCCCCGTCGGATAGATCTTCGGCGTGACGTAACCGTTCAGGCAAAGGAGGCCGGTACGCGTGAGATACCCGTCATCGAGTGTGAATCCCTGTGAAACGTTGTTTGCCTCCAGTCCCCACTCCAATTCCCGTTGACTCGAATGATACAGAATGGAAAGTTCGTGCCCTTCGCCGGCGTTCGTTGAATCGGACGTTCGCGTCACGGAGCCGAGCGCGTGATACTCCAGCGCACTCGCGGGTGAAACGCGCACAAGACCGTCGAGCCCGCCAGCGCGATTGTAAGTCGGTCCCCACTCCCGTCCCGCGTAGATTCCTCCGATATAGCTGTCATCCCACAAGGCTTGCTTGTACCGCACGATGGGAACGACTGCGTGCTTGCCGTAGTCGACGGGCCGGCCATCGGTCATGTCATCGACAGCAATGATGGCCGCCAGAGATCCGTCGCGGCTTGTTTTTCCGCTTAGTTTCACACCGGTCAGCGGATTGACGATCGTCCGGGT
>DATDNS010000005.1:0-2431 GCA_036518155.1 Bacteroidota bacterium | reverse complement strand
CAAAACCTGTCGATGAGAAGAAGTTGAGTGATCTCAAGAAACGCAACAAATATCAGTTTCTGATGAATCTTGACACACCGGATAAAGTCGACGGTCGCCTCGCCAGATTTGCTGCTCTTACGGGGAGTATCGAAGCGGTTGACGAATTCTATGACAGGTTGGAAAACGTGACCCCGTCAGACATCATGAACGCCGCCAGGAAATATTTTACCCCTCAACGACGCACCGTGGTGGTTCTGAAAGGAGCTCAGCAATGAAAACGTCACTTGCCGGCATGATCGTAATTCTTCTGATTGGGCAAATTCCTTTACTTGGCGGAGAACAAAAAGTGTCTATGTCTAATGTTATCCTCTTACCGGTGAAGAATGACCCGACTGTGTCGTTCCGCATCTGGTTCAAAGTCGGTTCACAAAATGACCCGGAAGGAAAAGAAGGCTTGTCAGCGATTACCGCTTCCATGCTCACCGAGGCCTCCACAGCGTCCAATAGCTACGGTGAGATCATTGACAAGCTGTACCCGTTGGCGGCCAGCTATTCGGCGGTGAATGGAGTCGAAATGACCGTGATCGTGGGCCGCGTGCATAAGGACAATCTGAAGGAGTATTACCCGCTCCTGATGGATGCAATTTTGAAACCTGCATTCAAACAAGAGGATCTTGATCGGATCAAAAGCCAAACCCTGAATTACCTGGAGAACACTTTGCGCTATGCGAGCGATGAAGAATTAGGCAAAGCAGTCCTCTACAATACAGTTTTTCGTGGGACTCCGTATGGGCACGTCCCGGGAGGAACGATCCCGGGTGTCAAAAGTATCACGATTGCCGACGTGAAGGAGTTCTACCGAAAATTCTACACTGCGGAAAATGTTGTTGCAGGGCTTGGGGGTGGTTACGAACAATCTCTCATCGAATCGCTTGAAGGAGACTTGGGCAGACTCCCGTCGGGGGTTCCGGGGACAGCGCCCGAACCCGGAATACATTCTCGCGCGGGCTTTCACGTTACCATCGTAGAAAAAGAGGCCGCATCGACCGCCATGAGCATGGGCTTTCCGATCGACATCGTCCGCGGAACGAAAGACTGGTACGCCCTTGCGATCGCGAACTCCTGGCTCGGAGAACACCGGAATTCAAGCAGCCATTTGTACCAGGTTATTCGCGAAGAGCGCGGGCTGAACTACGGTGACTATTCATACATCGAAAACTATCCGAACGCCGGGAGGCTGCAAATACCTCCGCTCAATGCTTCACGCCGACAGCAATTGTTCGAGATCTGGATTCGCCCGGTCCCGAATGCAAACCGACATTTTGCCCTGAGGGCGGCACTGCGCGAATACAAAAAGTTCGTCGATGGAGGATTGACACAACAGCAATTCGATTTGACGAGGAATTTTCTGAAGAAGTATATTTTGAATTATGCGCCAACGACGATGCAACGGCTCGGCTATGCACTCGACGATCGCTTCTACGGGGTCAACGGAAGCCATCTGGCAATCTTCCGGGACATGATGGACACACTCACCCTCCAGGATGTCAACAATGCAGTGAAGAAGCATCTTCAATACGGGACAATGGACATAGTCATCGTGACCAGTGGTGCCGCGTTCTTGAAAGAGGAATTGAGCAAGGACATGCCGAGTCCCATCACATACAAAACGCCGAAACCCGAACACGTTCTGGCTGAGGACAAGGAGATCGGCACATTTCCGTTGAATCTGAAGCCGGAAGACATCAGTATTGTCCCAGTCGCTGAACTGCTTGAACGATGAAAGTGTGAACACTTCCAGAAAGGCAACACCGATGGGTAAAGCAACGGGTGCAGGAACAGACCGGGGAGAAAATGAATTTGGCATCAGTGGAGTCAAGAAATACTATTCCATTGGTGAAATTATCGCATCGATGGGCGATCCTGCGGACGCGTGGTATATTCTTCTGACAGGAAAAGTGGGCGTGTTCAAGCGCGACTTCTCGGTCGCTGAAATTTCTGAACGAGGAACTGTCTTCGGAGAACTTGGATGTCTTCTCAACATTCCGCGGACAGCAACGCTTCAGGCCCTCGAACCGACTTCGGTGCTGTTTGTCCAGATGAGTATGGATGACGTGATCACAAAGTATCCTGCGTTTGCCAAGAGAATACTCATGAGCCTCGCCGAACGTCTTGCGCGGACAACGGATGCATGGTGGTCTTCCGAACAACAGAAATAAAGAAGGGACATTTTCGTACGTATGCGTGTGGCCGTAGTTCAAACTTCGCCTGTCTTCGGCGAAACGGAAGCCAACGTTAGGGATGCCATCACGCTCATGGAAGGGGTGGACGCCGAAGTCTTTGTGCTGCCGGAGCTGTTTAATACAGGCTACAACTTCATCGATGCGGGAGAAGTGGATCGCCTTTCCGAGAGCACTTCCGGCTACACATTTGATCGCTTGTCCACGTT
>DATDNS010000004.1:0-2364 GCA_036518155.1 Bacteroidota bacterium | reverse complement strand
CGCGGAGACTTCGACGGCAACCGCTTTGCGGGCGAGTTGTTGACGAAAACCGGCAGATCGCACGAAGTGATCGTCCGCGAAGTCAAGGGCCGTCTGATAAAGAAACTGGAGCGTGGACTTCAACCGGTAACGCGCACGACGTTTCTCCACACGGAACCGCACCACGACGACATCATGCTGGGATACCTTGCGTATCTGTATCATCTTGTCCGCGACCCGGAGAACAAACACTATTTTGCGAATATGACTTCCGGGTTCACTGCTGTCTCAAACTTCTATTTCCTGACAATCATCAGGAAGCTTCGGCAGAACCTGGAACGTAAGGCTTTTGCATCACTTTTGGAGGACGGATACTTCGACCCGAAGAACTCGACGAGACGTGCCGAAGAAGTCTATCTGTTTCTTGATGGCGTCGCGAGCCGTACACAAGAAGGGAAGGATGAGGCGGAGGCGCGACGGACGCTGCGTAACTTTGTGGAGGTCTACGGGACCACCGACATCAGGGCCTTGAAAGTACGAGCGCAGGGGATCGAAGAATATTTGCTGACACAGTACCCGGGAGCGAAAGACCCGCCGGATATCCAGACGTTGAAAGGTATGCTGCGGGAATACGAAGTTGAGCTGCTCTGGGCTTATTTTGGCATTCAACCGTCTGCCATACACCCGTTGCGCCTTGGGTTTTACCAGGGGGACATTTTTTCGGAAGAACCCAAGGTGAGCAGGGATGTCTTGCCGGTGTTTGAGCTCATCAAGAACGTAAAACCGAATGTCATATCGGTGGCATTTGATCCCGAGGGAAGCGGACCCGACACGCATTACAAAGTGTTGCAGGCGATCGCAGAGGCTGTGCGGATGTATGAACAGGAAAGTGGTGACTCGTCGATACGAATTTTCGGCTATCGTAACGTGTGGTACAGGTTTAGACCGTCAGAAGCGGATATCATCATCCCGGTATCCCTCAACACGATGTCGCTGATGCATTCATCCTTCATGAACTGTTTCGGGTCCCAAAGTGCCGCTTCGTTCCCGAGTTATGAACACGACGGGCCGTTCTCGGAACTGGCTCAAAAAATTCAGGTTGAGCAATATGCGGCAGTGAAAACCTGTCTTGGTAAAGACTTCTTCCTCACTCATCCTCACCCCCGTCTGCGCGGGGCCCGCGGACTCATCTTTCTCAAAGATATGTCCCTCAGCGAGTTCTACGAGAAAGTACGGGAACTGCGAAAATTGACCGAAGCCAGAGACTAGATCCTTCGGCGAATTTCGACCGATTGCATCGCAAAACGCTTTCGCAGAGCTTGGTTCACCAGGTTTGATGCATGATCCTGCGCTGGTCGTTGGTCTTCCTTCATTTGCCGAATTTCCTTGTGTCCCGAGGATGATCCCCCTTCTTCAAATAGCCGAACTCACGGAGCGTCGGCGCAAGTTCGTTCTCGTTTGATTCCCGAAGTTGGGAATTCACAGGACACTGACCCCAAATGGATGAGAAATAAGACTTGACTCAAATTTAAGAATTCGCTACTATTAAAGCGCTTCGAGTCATTACTCTTGCTTCGCACAAAACCTCCCGATTACGTACGTTATTGGCATAATTCTTCATAAAACGTTTCAATGAAAAATCAGTCGAAGAGCAGGCCAACGATTCACGATGTTGCGAAGAAGTCCGGCCTGTCCCTCTCGACGGTTTCACTGGTTCTCAACAACAAATCCAACGTCAGCAAAGGGGCGCGCAAACGAATCCAGGAAGTCATCGCCGAACTGAACTACCATCCGCGCCGAAGCGCGCGTGGACTTGCCTCGCAATCCAGCGGCAACTTTGGATTCCTCCTGACCGACGACCACTTTTCACTCGAAGAACCTTTCTACACAAGAATTTTTCTCGGGTCGGAACTCGAAGCACGCAAGCACCAATACTACATTCTCCTGACAACAGTCGGTCCGACAGTCCGCGAAACGAAAGAAATGCCGCGCTTCTTCCTCGAACAGAACGTCGACGGCGTGATTATCGCCGGGAAGATCGGTGCATCGTGGATCGAATACATCCAGGAACGGAATCTTCCGGTCATTCTCATCGACTATGAGCTACAAGGTCACCCGGTCTCGACTGTGACGATGGATAACCGGGGTGGATCAACTCTTGTCATGGAGCACCTGATTTCTCTCGGCCACAAAAAGATCGGCTTTATCGGCGGCGATCTCAAACATCCGAGTATTGCAGAACGGTTTCGCTCGTACGGCGATGCGATGAAGACAAGGAATTTTGAAATCCACCAGTCGTGGATCAGTATCGCTGAACCGGACACACGAATCGAGAACGGATATCGCGCGGCACAACAACTGTTTGGGAAGGGATCGGAGCAACCG
>DATDNS010000003.1:0-2698 GCA_036518155.1 Bacteroidota bacterium | reverse complement strand
CGAACTCCAAAAGTTCTTCAGTCTGAAGGGCGACAGATCATCGATCTCGTTTGCTGTCCCGCACCCGCATTTGTGGTGGCCGAACGGGCACGGCGAACAGCCCTTGTATCGGTGCCGGGTATGGGTCGAGTCCGAAGGTGTGGAAATTGATGAAAAGACAACCACGTTTGGTATTCGTACGGTACGCCTGGTTCGGGAGAATGAGGCAGAGGGCCAGTCATTTATTATCGAGGTCAACGGGAAACCGATTTTCTGCAAAGGGATGGACTGGATACCGTGTGACAATTTCATTCCGAGGATTTCGGATCTGATGTATGAACGACTGCTGAGCCTCGCGCGCGACGCGCACGCCACGATGATCCGTGTTTGGGGAGGCGGCATCTATGAACAGGACATGTTCTATGAGCTGTGCGACCGTTTTGGACTGATGGTTTGGCAGGATTTCATGTTTGCGTGTGGAGAGTATCCGGAGGATAGGTGGTTTCTACGGCTGGTGCAGGATGAAGCCGAGAAAGCCGTCACGCGGTTGCGGAACCACCCGTCGCTCTCGCTGTGGTGCGGCAATAATGAGTGCGAGTGGATTTTCTGCAGGGAGAATCCCGGCAAGACACCGGATGCCATGACGGGTGCAGTGATCTTTAACAAATTGCTCCCTTCGGTGTGTCGTGCATTGGATGGGACGAGGCCGTATTGGCGAAGTTCGCCGTTCGGAGAAGGATTCCCGAACGCAGAATCCAGCGGCAATCATCACCAGTGGTCGATGTGGGGGGAGTGGATTGACTACAAGGAATACGAGAAAGACTGCGCACGTTTTGTCACCGAGTTTGGTTTCCAAGCGCCCCCAAATACCAGGACCATTGAGCAGGTAACAATCCCATCCGACCGTTATCCGCAGAGTATGGTCCTTGAACATCATAATAAACTGCCCGAAGGAACAGAGCGACTGTTCCGCTTCATCGCTGCGCATTACGCAGTGAACGGCGATTTTGAAGATTATGTTTATAAAGGCCAGCTGGTGCAGGCCGAAGCACTGAAGACTGCGGTCGAGCACTGGCGCCGTCGAAAGTTCAAAACCGCCGGATCGCTGTTCTGGCAGCTCAACGATTGCTGGCCGGTGACAAGTTGGTCCGTCATTGACAGTGCGCTGCGTCCGAAGGCTGCATATTTCTACTCGAAGAAATTCTTTGCTCCGCTCCTTGTGAGTTTCAAAAAGGGACACGGCTCGATTGAAGTGTGGGCAACAAACGATCTGTCGTCATCCGTGACGGGCGAACTCAAGGTAAGCCTGCTGGGGTTTGACGGTGTGGAGACCTGGTCAAAAATCCGTCCGATAACCCTCGGCCGCAACGCATCAAAACTCCTGTTGCGGATTGAAAACGCTGCTACCGGGGTCCAGGACCCGACGCGGAGTTATCTGCTTGCCCGGCTACAGGTTGAAGGCGTGCGACGCTCAGAGAACCGGTTTTTCTTCGCCGAGCCGAAGCACGTGCGCTGGCAGCCGGCATCAGTGACAATGGAATTGGCTGCCCACGAAGGAGAGACCTATCTCCTGACGCTGTCCTCACAGACCCTGGCGAAGAATGTACGGATTGATGTGGAAGATGACGATCCGGAAATCGACGACAATTTTTTTGATCTCGATCCCGGTGAATCGAAAACGGTTCGGCTGGTTTCGAGGCGGCCGGAGGAATTCATCAGGTCGAAGCTAAGAGTGAGGACGTTGTGGAGTTAACTATTCATGGTAACCAATTAATGGGGAAGGTAACAACAGTATGAAACAGAGTGGTGTGAAGATACAGAAAGAAGGTGCATTGATTACCGCGGACAAGTCCCGTGTTCTCATCCGGCAGCTTGTGCCCGGGGGGCGGGATCGAATAAAGAGGATTCTGAAACGCATCGCAGGTGTTTCGGAAGAGGACGCGCACCGGATCCTCGAGGAGACGTTCACGGAATTCGGCGAACGGCATCACGACTTGCGCGGGTTCTTTCGGCGTCGTTTTGCGGAAATGAAAACCTACCTGCCTTCGGGTTGGAAACCCTCGGAAACCGTGCAGCTGCTGATTGGCGCATATTTCTCGTGCGAGTATTCTCTTGAAGCGGCAGCATTGTTCAATCCATCGATAGTCCCTCATCCGGATCAGAGCGGCGTCGGTCAGGATGATCTCCGGTTCATTATGAGTCTTCGGGCCACTGGAGAAGGGCACATTTCATCCATTGAATTCCGGACGGGCACGATCAGCAGGAAGGGGAAGGTGGCGCTCGATCGTACGAACAGACTCGTCTCAGCGCCAAACGTTGCAGCCGACCCGTCGTATGACAAGACAGAATTCGTGACGAAGCTTGAGGATGAAGGGACATCGTTGCGCGGAACCGGCGAGATTGTACGTCCTTTGCCGGAGACATTCAAAAGGTCCCAGCTGCGCGCTTCGATTGATCGCTATGAAAAAAAGCGGAAGAAATTCTCGGAGGCGGAGATCCGGTCGGTCGAGAATCTCGAAAACATGGCGGAGTTGAATTATGAGCTCGAATTCCCCAGGTCCATCCCTCTGAGCGAACGGGCAATCTTCCCAGTCTCTTCGTTTGAAAGCAATGGAATCGAGGATGCGCGGTTTGTGCGATTCGCCGATAACGGCAGTACGACGTATTATGCCACCTACACTGCCTATAACGGCAAGGCCATCATGCCTCTGCTTCTTGA
>DATDNS010000002.1:0-2995 GCA_036518155.1 Bacteroidota bacterium | reverse complement strand
CTCCAGCAGGTCGCGTTCCCTGTTCGCGTTATGAAATTTCTTGGTGTCAGAAGCCTCCTCATCTCCAACGCTGCCGGAGCGTTGAACCAATTCTTCCGGCGGGGAGACGTGATGATCATGGCGGATCACATCAATCTCCTTGGCGACAATCCGCTCATCGGAAAGAATGATGAAACGATGGGTCCCCGGTTCCCGGATATGTCTGAACCGTATGACAAGGAACTGATTTCAGTCGCCGAGCAGGCTGCCCTCGATTTGAAGATTCCGGTTCGTAAAGGGGTTTATGCTGCGATGACCGGTCCGATGCTCGAAACTGCCGCCGAGTACCGCTTTCTCCGCACCATTGGCGCTGACGCTGTTGGGATGTCGACGGTTCCGGAAGATATCGTCGCAGTGCACATGGGAATCAGGGTTCTCGGATTCTCGATCCTCACCGATGAATGTTTCCCGGATGCCCTCAAACCTGTGACGTTACAGGAGGTCATAAAAGTTGCCAACAAGGCTGAGCCGAAGATGACGGCGATCATGAAAGAAGTTGTCAGGAGGATGAAGACGTGATTTGAACGTTTTGTGCGGCCCTGGATCTCCCGTGCTGGTTGTGATGCCAGGATCCGAACAACGTGCTACTCGCTTCGAATTTCTTCATGGCTGGCGTGGGCAAAATACTTGTTGTTACGGGGGGCGTCCTCCTCGTAGTGGGTCTCATCCTGATGTTCCTGCCGAGGATACCCTATCTCGGTAAACTTCCCGGCGATTTCCACGTTAAACGAGATAACGTCGAATTCTTTTTTCCGCTTGCGACAAGCATTGTATTGAGTTTGCTCGTGAGCGGAATACTCTGGCTCGTTGGCCACTGTGGCCGAAAATAGCTGTCAGCATTTGTTCCATAACGAACTCGCAATGGCATATAAACAACTCACAGACAGATTGAACTACCACGAACTTGAGACCGAAGTGCTCAAGTTCTGGGAAGAGAACAGGATCTTTGAACACAGCGTGACGTCCCGCGAAGGCAGGCCTCCCTTTACGTTCTATGAGGGGCCCCCCACGGCCAATGGGAAGCCGGGGATCCATCACGTCATGGCCCGCGCCTTGAAAGACATCATCTGCCGGTTCAAGACAATGGAAGGGTTCCAGGTCCGACGGAAAGCCGGATGGGATACACACGGCTTGCCCGTCGAGATCGAGGTTGAAAAATCGCTCGGGTTCAAGCACAAGGACGAAATCGTAAAGTACGGGATAGAGAAGTTCAACGAAGAGTGCAAGAAGTCCGTCTGGAAGTACAAGACGGATTGGGAAGAGTTGACTCGTTTGATGGGGTATTGGGTCGATCTTACCAAACCGTATATCACATTCCAGAATGAATACATCGAATCCGTCTGGTGGGCACTGAAGCAGTATTTCGACAAGGGGATGATCTACAAAGGCTACAAGATTCAGCCCTATTGTCCCCGCTGCGAAACGCCGCTTTCTTCGCACGAAGTGTCTCTCGGCTATCAGGATGTGAAGGACCCCTCGGTCTATGTCAAAATGAAAGTGAGGGGGGAAAAGAACACGTACTTCCTTGTCTGGACTACGACCCCGTGGACACTGATCTCCAACGTCGCGTTGGCGGTTCACCCGGAAGTCGAGTACGTAAAGGCCGAGCACAAGGGTGAAACACTTATTCTTGCCGAAGCCAGGCTGGCTGTCCTGGGTGAGGAGAGCAAAATCACGGAGAGAATTTCCGGAAGGGACCTCATCGGCCTTCAATATGACCCGCTGTTCTCCACTCCGCTCAATGAGTCTGCCCTCCAACCGCAGCAATACGGATACAGGGACTTTGCGGTAAAGATGCACGTCGAAGGCGAAGAGGTGCAAAGAGTGTATGCCGAATTCCTGCCGACAACCACGAAGATACACTTTGACAGTCCGCTCGTCCTGGCTCACGATCACGGGAAGTCTGTGGTCATGTCGCTTGCGTTGTTCGTGCGGATGCGTCACGCGAATCTGAAAGCAAAAAGAATACTCGGGCCCGAAGCGTTCAAGCAGGTCATGGAACAATCGCTGACAGGCGGAAAGGAATTTGCGATCAACGGCCCGAAGGCATTCTTTGTGGTTCCCGCTGATTTTGTGACCGTCGAAGACGGGTCGGGAATTGTCCATATGGCTCCCGCGTATGGCGAAGACGATTATCAGGTCGGGAAGAAATTTTCGTTGCCGACGCTCCATCCGGTCAACAAATCGGGCGAGTTCGATGCCACTGTGCCCGGGTATGCAGGGCAATTTGTGAAAGACGCGGATCCTGAGATCACGGCGAACCTGAAGGAACGGGGATTGCTGTTCAAGAAGGAACAATACCTCCACAGTTATCCTCATTGCTGGAGGTGCTCTTCTCCGTTACTGTATTATGCCCGGGACTCGTGGTATATCAGGACAACCGCATACGCGGAGAGAATGATTGAACTCAACAAAGAAATCAACTGGATTCCGCCGGAAGTTGGTTCGGGAAGATTCGGCAACTGGCTCGAAGAGAACAAGGACTGGGCACTCTCCCGTGACCGATTCTGGGGAACACCGCTGCCGATCTGGATCTGTGAGAAGTGCGGCAAACAGCGGTGCGTCGGCAGCGTTGATGAATTGAGGAAGGGGAAGGATGTCCCCGGAGAACTGGATTTGCACAAGCCGCACGTCGACAGAATAACATTCGTCTGCAATGATTGCGGCGGAACCATGAGCCGCACGCCGGAATTAATCGACGTCTGGTTCGATTCGGGGTCAATGCCGTTTGCGCAATGGCACTATCCGTTCGAAAACAAAGCGGTCTTTGAACAGGCGTACCCTGCCGATTTCATTTCGGAAGGGATCGATCAGACACGGGGTTGGTTCTACACGCTCCACGCGATCGGGTCGTTTCTCTTCGACAAACCCGCGTTCAGGAACGTCCTTGTGAACGAGTTGATTCTGGACAAGCAGGGGCAGAAGATGTCGAAATCCAAGGGAAACGCGGTCGACC
>DATDNS010000001.1:0-2438 GCA_036518155.1 Bacteroidota bacterium | reverse complement strand
CTAGAAGAAAGCTAAGTTCACTGAATAGTGAAATGGACTCAAACGGTGATATTGGTACTGGTTTTCCCTTCACTCACGCAACGCCATACTTCGCAGTAAACTTTCCTCAACTTCAAAACGCTTCAAGTCCTGATTCGGTCTCTCCGTTTCTTCTACTTTTTCCTTTTCACTTTTTACTTTTCACTTGTTCACTCTATTTCACCACTTTCTTCAGCGTCTTTACCAGGTCGAGCTGTTCCCACGTGAAGTCTTTTTCGTTCCGTCCGAAATGACCGTAGGCCGCCGTCTTTTTATAGATCGGGCGACGCAGATTGAGACGGTCGATGATCCCCCTCGGGGTAAGGTCGAACGGAGCCCCGGCGACGGAGTACTTTTGGAGGACTTCGTCGAGCTGATGGTCCGGCACGACACCGGTTCCGTACGTTTGGGCAAAGATGGAAACCGGTTCGGCAACGCCGATGGCATACGCAACCTGGATGAGACATTCACTGGCGAGTCCCGCTGCGACGATGTTCTTTGCCAGATGGCGCGCGGCATAAGCGGCACTCCGGTCAACCTTGGTCGGGTCTTTTCCGGAAAATGCTCCTCCGCCGTGCGGTGCCCGCCCGCCGTAGGTATCGACAATGATTTTTCGGCCTGTGACGCCGGTGTCGCCGTGAGGACCGCCCACTTCGAATCTTCCTGTCGGGTTCACGAGGATCTTCGTCTTCTTGTCGAGCATCTCTTCCGGGATAACCGCCTTGATAATGTGTTCGATCACGTCTTCGCGGATCGTGTCCTGGTTTGCCGAAGGACCGTGCTGCGTGGAAATAACGACGGTGGTGACGCGCACCGGTTTCTTGCCGTTGTATTCGACGGTCACCTGGGACTTTGCGTCGGGCCGGAGATAGGGCATGAGTGCGGATTTCTTCTTGCGGACGTCGGCAAGACGTTTCACCAGTTTGTGCGCGTACATAATCGGCATCGGCATGAGCTCGGGCGTTTCGGTGCTTGCATACCCGAACATCATCCCCTGGTCCCCGGCTCCTCCCGTATCGACGCCGCGGGCGATATCCGGCGACTGGGAGTGGAGCGCGGAAAGAACGGAACACGAATCGGCATCGAACCCCACGCCGGCTTCGGTGTACCCGATTTCGCGGATGATGTTGCGAACGATTTTCTGCACGTCGACGTACCCTTTCGTCGTGACTTCGCCGCCGACAAGGGCAAGGCCGGTGGTGACGAAACTTTCGACGGCAACGCGTGAGGTCTTGTCCTGCTCGAGAAGAGAATCAAGAACCGAGTCCGAGATCTGATCGCAGACTTTGTCGGGATGTCCTTCGGACACCGATTCCGAGGTAAAGAGATATTTCATTACTGCTCCGTGCTTAGGTTGGATGGGAATATTTAGTCGAATTCAAGCTCTGAGGAATCGCCGATGTTGATCTTCTTGTAGGTTCCGCGCACGATGGCGTTGCTGCCCACGATCGAGTCCTGCAGGAGGGCATCGGAGACGACCGACCCCTCGCTGACGATCGAATTGCGGATGATCGAATTCTCGACCGTGGCTCCTTCGGCGATCGTCGTGTTCGGACCGATGATGGAGTTCCTGACGGTGGCTTCCTGGGAAATGAACACCGGCGGCTGCGTTACAACCCCTTCGATCACGGCGGGCACGGGGAGGAGACTCAAGAGATGCTGATTCGTCGACAACAGGGTTTCCGGCTTGCCGCAATCGTACCATCCGTCGACATTGAATGTCTGCATCTTGTCGCCCCGCTCGATGGTCATCTGGAGCGCATCGGTCAGCTGGAATTCGCCTTTCGTCCGGGCGTTCGTTTTGATCATTTCCTTCAGGCAATCGACGAGCAGCTGTGGCTGCATGATATAATAGAGGCCGACGATTGCGAGATTGCTGGCCGGCTTCTCGGGTTTCTCGATCAGACGCGAAATGAACCCATCTTTCGTCTCCGCCACGCCGAACCTTCGCGGATCATCGACGTTCTTGACGCCAATTGCCGAATACTTGCTCGACAGCATCTTCTTCAGGTCGACGTCGAAGATCGTATCCCCCAGGATAATGAGGATCGGGTCCCGGGAGAAGGTGTGGCGCGAAAGATAGATCGCGTGCCCGAGGCCGAGCCGCTCTTCCTGCTCGACAAAATCGACTTTGATCTGGTAGTGCTTGAGGACGTACTCCTTGATCATCTCGCCGAGGTAGCCGATGATGATCGTCGCTTCCGTGATACCGTTCGCGATAATCGTGTCGAGGATATGACCGATGATCGGTTTGCCGCCGACGTTGAGAAGAACTTTTGGCACGGTGTACGTGTGAGGCCGCAACCGGCTGCCGACACCCGCCACCGGAATGATCGCTCTCATGAGTTTTCCTGGTCGTTGTTTCAAAAAATGCTGTTCAAGATAATGAAGTATTGGAAGACAAACAAACCGCAAACCAC